>JAJDFU010000133.1 GCA_020528935.1 Saprospiraceae bacterium
AAGCGGGATTCATACTTGAAGCGGTATTCACGGTTTTCAGGATAAAATAGGTCTTTGTAAAAAGGTCATTTTATCCTGAAAACCGTATAAGAATTGAACTGCATTATTCGTAATGGTTTGATTTACAAAATTTTGCAATTCGTCAGCCCTTCGGGCGGAAAATTCACCGAATTTTCCGGGTTAATACCGGTTAAAAAATAAAAAGTCGCATACCGCTCCCAAATGGGTTCACAACCAAACCCATTTGGAAGCGGCATTTTTTTAGCGCGTATGCACGGTTTTCATGCCGCTGAAGAATATGATATTTTATCCTTAAAACCGGATTAAATATTTTTGAAGAAAATCCCCAAATCGATGCGGAACGAGTTTATTGGTTTTGCAGTCATTTCCTCTCTCTTCATTGCGCTTCTTTCCCTGCTGGTGTGGCCCAATTTCTGGTGGGCCTTTGTAGTGGTGGGCCCGATCATTCTGCTCGGACTGTATGACATGATCCAGAAAAAGCATGCCATCATGCGCAATTACCCCATCCTGGGCCGGGGGCGCTACCTGATGGAGGAATGGCGCCCTAAACTCTATCAGTACTTCATTGAAAGCGACACCAACGGTACGCCCATAAGCCGCATCAATCGCTCGGTGGTGTACCAGCGCGCCAAGAAGGTGCTGGATACCTCTCCCTTCGGCACTCAACTGAACGTATACGACGAAGGCTACGAATGGATGAACCACTCCATTATCGCCCTGCCGGTGAGCGAACTGGATCCCGATCCCCGGGTCGTGGTGGGCGACAAGCGCTGCAGCCAACCCTATTCGGCCTCCATCCTCAACGTTTCGGCTATGAGTTTCGGTTCGCTCAGCAAGAATGCCATACTGGCCCTCAACGGCGGCGCCAGGCTGGGCAATTTTGCTCACAATACGGGCGAGGGCGGCATCAGCCCGTACCACAGAGAGCCCGGTGGCGACCTCATCTACCAGATCGGAACCGGTTATTTCGGCAGCCGCACGCCGGACGGTCGCTTCTCCCCGGAGCGCTTTCGGGAGCAGGCCGGCTTGCCCCAGGTGAAGATGATCGAGCTCAAGCTTTCGCAGGGGGCCAAGCCGGGCCATGGCGGGATCTTGCCTGCCGGCAAGAACACGCCGGAGATTGCCGCCATCCGGGGGGTGGAGCCAGGCACGGAGGTCCTCTCCCCGCCGGGGCACACGGCTTTTTCCACGCCCATCGAATTGCTGGAGTTCGTGCAGGAACTCCGCGAATTGTCGGGCGGCAAGCCGGTGGGCTTCAAACTGTGCATCGGCCAGCCCCACGAGTTCTTTGCCATGGCGAAGGCCATGGTGAAGACGCAGCTCTTTCCCGACTTCATTGCGGTGGATGGAGGCGAGGGCGGCACGGGAGCCGCTCCCCTGGAGTTTTCCAACTCGGTGGGCATGCCGTTTCGCGACGGCCTGGCGCATGCGCACAATGTGCTGCAGGGCTTCGGCATACGCGAAGAGGTCAAGGTATTTGCCTCCGGAAAGATCACCAACGGCTTTGATCTGTTCCGGGCCTTTGCGCTCGGGGCCGACGCCTGTTACAGCGCCCGGGCCATGATGTTGGCCCTGGGATGCATTCAGGCTCTGGAGTGCAACAAGAACGTGTGCCCCACCGGCGTGGCCACACAGGATCCGGAGCTGGTACAGGGGCTGGTAGTGGCGGACAAAAAGTTCCGGGTGGCCAACTACCACAAGGAAACGGTGCACAGCCTGCTCGAGCTGCTGGCCTCGGCCGGTATGCGCAAGCCGTCGGAGGCGCGGCGCGAATACATCTTCCGGCGGGTGAGCATGAACGAGTTTCGCACGTACGAAGAGATCTTCCCCTACCTTCCCGTGGGATGCATGCTGCAGGAGGAGACGGTGCCCGAGCTGTATCTCCGCGCCTGGCGGGCGGCCCGACCGGAATCCTTCGCCCGGGCCAGCCCGGCTATGGTCTGAGCAGCCTGCTGTAGATGCTCAGCAACTTTTCCGATTCCTTTTCCCAGTGCAGTTCCCCGGCGGCCTGCCGGCAGGCCTTGCGCAGTTCGCGGTAGGCCGGCATATCCTTCAGCAAAGCCCGCACGGCCCCGGCCAGCGCCGGCGGATCGAGCCTGGGCAGCAGAACCAGGCAGCCGTACGTTGCCTGCAGCTTTCGGTATTCCGGGAAATCGGGATTGAGAGAGGGGATACCGGCTTGTATGTAGTCAAAGACTTTGTTGGCCAGGGAGTAGTAGTAATTCAGCCCCTGATCGGCCAGGAGGTTGAGGCCCAGCGTGGCCTGGGGCGTGATTTTCCAAAGGTCCTCCGGCTGTACATAGCCGAGAAAGCGCACCCGCTGTGCGAGCCCTTCCCGCCGGGCGAGTGCCCGCAGGGCTTCGGACAGATCCCCTTCGCCGGCGAGCCAAAGCCGGGCGTCGGGCAGCTCGTGCATGGCCAGGATGGCTTCCTCCAGGCCGCGGCCCCGATTGAGTGCGCCCTGATAGAGCAGGACAGGAGGTTGCAGCGGAGGCTCGGCGGTGTCCGGGCTTCGGCGGAAAGGCACATTGCGGATCACTTCAAAGGAGGTGCCGTAGCGATTGCTCAATTCGGCAGCCAGTTCCTCGCCCACCGTGTAGGCGTGTTTCAGGCGTGGGAGAAGCACATGGGCCAGAGCTTCCCAAATGCGCTTGGTACCCGGGCGATGGGCCAGTTCGGGTACCTCGGTGAAGTACTCGTGAGCGTCGTACACCAGCGGTAGCCCCCGCAGCCGGCTCACCAGGTAAGCGGGAAGCAGCGTATCCAGGTCTACGGCGCATAACACATCGGCCCGGGCGGCGAGCAAATAGAGCAACAGGCGCAGGTTGTATTCCAGGTAGAAGAGTTTGCCCGATTGAAAAAAACAAGCCAGGCGCTTTTGGTCAAATGACCGGCTCTTCAGCGGGATGGAGGATGGCCGCCTGCGCCCTACGAGCTGCACGGTATAGCCCGCCCCGGCCAGGGTGCTGCAAATGCGGATCATGCGCTGATCGTAGGAAAGGTCGTTGGTGACGGTGCAGAGGATGCGTGCCATACGCGGCGTAAAGCTAGCAATTTAGCGCTTGTTTGAACTTCACCCTTTGGGCTGTTCCTGCCACCTGTTCTCCGGAGTTGCGGTGCTCTCCAGCCTGCCTTAGTACCTAAGTTCGGCAGTCAGGCCTGCGTGGCGAAAGGCAGTCCGGCCTGTAGGCGCGTAGCTATGGCGCCGGGAACAGGGTCTTTTCCCCATTCCAATAAACGCTCAGGCGAGTCGCCCTGCGGTCTTCATCCCCGCCAGAGGATCTTGTCCCCCTCCCTGCCGAGCCGGCCTTCATCCAGCATGTGCTGCAGCAGTTGGGTGACGGGTTCTTGCTGATGGTGGGGAAAAAGGGAAAGCAAGTCGCGCAGGGAAAGGGGGCGCTCCTGCAGGGCCGAACGGATGGCCCGGGTGAACTCTGCCGCCGAATGGCGGCTCAACCGGGGCATTTTTCGCTCCAGGCATACGTCGCACTGCCCGCATTCGGGGGCATCGGTTTCGCCAAAGTACGCCAGCAGTTGCTGTGCGCGGCACTGGTTCGTCTCCGCATAGGCGATGGCGGCGCGCAGGCGCGCCCAGTGCTGCGATTTCAGAAACTGATAGCGCTCGTGATCGATGCTCAGGTTGTCGGCTTCCACCCGCTCGCGCAGGAAGGTGAGTTGCGGGCTGTCCTTTTGAGGCTGATAATCGATAATGCCGTCCTTATGGAGGAATTCCAGCATTTTCACCAGTTTTCCCTGCGGCAGGTTCAGAAAGCGGGCCAACTGGCTTTCCCGCAGCTTGATGTAGTGCTGGAAAGCCCCCTGATAGGTGCGCAGTATGCTTTTCAGCACCGGCTCCATATTGGGGTGCTTCAGCTGGTAATCGTACAGTGCGTCTTTACTCACCTTGATGAGCAGCCGGGCCGGCCGGTAGACCGAATCCGATACGGTAAACCAACCGTTTTCTTCCAGTACCTTCAGCGCGTAGTAGGTGCTGCCGGCATCCAGCTGGTAGGTCTGGCAGAACTCCACCAGTGAAAAGTCGAAGGACTGGCCCTGGCCACTGCCGGCTGCCAGCTGGAAATAGGAACCCAGTGCGCGGTATACCTGTGCGATGGTTTCGAAGGGGGGGTAGGAGAGGGTGGCCATGCGCTCCAGGTTGATCCGGTCGGCGGGCCGGTAGAGGAGGACGGCGAAGGCCTTTTGCCCGTCGCGCCCGGCCCGTCCGGCTTCCTGGAAGTATGCCTCGAGGCTGTCCGGCAGATCCATGTGCACCACGGAGCGCACATCGGGCTTGTCAATACCCATGCCAAAGGCGTTGGTCGCTACCATGATCCGCGTGTGGCCTTCCATCCAGGACTGTTGTTTTTGCGCCCGGACCGGAGTGGGGATCCCGGCATGATAGTAATCAGCTGATATGCCCTCCTGGCGAAGGCTCCGGGCCACCTCCTTGGTGCGGCGGCGATTGCGCACGTACACGATGCCGCTGCCGGGTACTTTGCCCACTATTTCCCTGAGCTTGCTATCCTTGGCTTCTTCACGGCGCACCACATAGGCCAGGTTGTCGCGGGCAAAAGAGCTTTGAAAGACCCGGCCTTCCTGAAAGGACAATTTTTCCTGGATGTCTTCCACAACTTGCGGCGTAGCGGTGGCGGTGAGGGCCAGCACGGGCACTTCCGGGAGCCATTCGCGGATCTGGGCGATCTGCAGGTAGGCCGGCCTGAAGTCGTAGCCCCACTGGGAAATGCAGTGGGCTTCATCCACGGCCAGCAGGTTCACTTCCATGCGTTGGATGCGCGCGATAGCCAATTCGGTGCTCAGCCGTTCGGGAGAGAGGTAGAGCAGTTTCGTCTGGCCGTATACGGCATTGTCCAGGGTGCGATCGATATCGCGGTAAGAGAGGCCCGAATGGATGGCGGCAGCCGGAATGTCCCGCTGCCGGAGTTGGGCGACCTGGTCGTTCATCAGCGCGAACAGGGGAGAGACAACCAGGCAGATGCCGGGCCGGGCCAGGGCGGGCACCTGATAGCAAATGGATTTGCCGCCCCCGGTCGGCAGCAGGGCCAGGGTATCTGCGCCTTGCAATGCGCTTTGAATGATCTCCTCCTGCAAGGGGCGAAACCGGGCATAGCCCCAGTAGCGCTTGAGTATGGCAATCGGTTCTTCTCCCATCAGTTAGGGAAAATATGGGATTTTGGATTAAAAAACGCCATATCGACGCCGGCCGTTGTATCCGCCAGGGATGTGGAAGCCCGTTTTTTTTCGAACCGTCCTTTGCCCAAAAAAGAAATGGCGTCCCTGAGGACACCACTTCTCACCAACTCAAATCGCAATATTTCGAACAGTAAAATGCTTAAATGATGGTAGATACCCGGTCCTGTATGGCTTCCGGACGCAGGCTGACCGCTTCTTCGTCCATGACCATGTGGGCAACCATATCGCCCACCTGGCTGCAGGACGACGGTATGCGTGGACGGATGTCGGGGGTGCCGATCCCCTTGCGCAACACTTCGCTTAGAGCTTGCCAGACGGCTTCGGATTCGTTGGGAAGCTTGAAGTATTCCAGCATCAAGGCCACGGAAGCGATCGCGGCAATGGGGTTGGCGATATCTTTCCCGGCCGCTTTGGGCCAGGTGACGTGTACGGGCTCAAACAGGGCCGTGGCGCCGCCCATGGAAGCCGAAGGCATCAGGCCCAGGGAGCCGGTGATCACGGCGGCCTCTTCGCTGAGGCTGTCGCCCACCAGGTTGCTGGTGAGGATGACATCAAAGGCGGACGGTTTGAACAGCAACTCCCTGGCACTGTGATCCGCATAGAGATAGTAGACCTCCACATCGGGATAATCGGCCTGCATCTCCAGGAATGTCTTCCGCCCACGGCGCGAGGTTTCACGCACATTCGCCTTGTCGCCCCAGGTGAGGTCCCGGCGCCAT
>JAJDFU010000050.1 GCA_020528935.1 Saprospiraceae bacterium
GGGAGGCGCCCCGCCGGCACCCGGCCCGGGGTGGTCCCCGAGGTGCGCACGTCCAGTGCCTCGGCGCAAACGAGTCCGGCCGGCCGGCCCGCCACGTCGGGGAGGGCAGCGTCGCGCAGGGCCAGGATGGACAGTTCGGCAGCGGGGCGGAGGTCTTCCAGTTTCCAGAGGGGGGCCGCACCGGTGCGGCCGGCCAGGGCTTCGGCCCGGCGGGGCGTGCGGCTGTACACTTGCAGGGGCGGGTATCCGCATGCGGCCATCCGAAGGCCCAGGTGCCAGCCCACGTTGCCCGCTCCGATCAGGGCGATCCTCATGCCTGAGCCGGGGCTTGTGGGCGGCGCTTCTGCCGGATGCGGTAGATCATGCTCAGGAAGAGGCCCACCATCATGAGGGTACTGCCCAGCCAGAAGAGGTTGATGCCCGGAAATTCGATGGCCTGCATCACGATCCAGTCGGAACGCAGGGAGTTGGTGGCCACCTGCACGGGTATACCGCCTTGGGCCGGCCGCTGGCGAGCAACCAGCAGGGTGACGGTCTCGCTGCGCGGGTCGATGCCCGTAAAGCGCAGGTGCAGCCCCGCCTCGGCCAGGTGGGCTTTCAGGTTGTAGGGGCGGCTGTCGCGAATGAAATAGACCGGCTCGGCCTGATAGGCGGCACCCTCCGGCCCGGTCACCTGCACCCGGGCACTCACGGCGATATCGCCCTCTTCGGGCAGGTAGCCGGGATGGCTGGGGTTTTTGTTGAAGCCGGCGAAGGTGAGGCGGTAATCCTCGAAGGCAAAGGAGTCGCCCTGCTGCAGGGTGTAGGTCCGGTAGTCCAGCTCCTCTTCCGGTACGAAGAGGGCGTCCAGCACCTCGTCGGTGAGGCGCACCTTCACGTTGAGCTCGTTGATCTGGCTGGGGAAGGTGTAGATAAGCTGCCCCCGCAGTGCGATCACCGGCATGACAGTATAGGCCGAATCCTGGTCCAGGCGCTGTACGCGCAGTTTCACGCCCAGGGCCAGGTCGCCCGCTTTGGCGTGGTAGTCGGGATGGGTGGGCTTGTAGTTCAGCCCGAGGTGTTCCAGGCGGTAGCTGCGGATCTGCTCGGCACCCTGAATGTTCAGCTCCACGGTATCGGCAAAGGTGGCTGCCGCGCCGGCGGGAACCCTCACGGTGCGGTAGTTGAGCTCCTTTTCCTTTTCTTCCCGCAACGACATGTCCAACTCCACCTTGGGCAGGGAGGTGATGTGGGTGAACACGTCCTTGTGCAGGTAATGCTTGGTGGAAGGGTTGGAGGCAGCGATCTTCTCGAAGCTCTTTTCGTAGAGCACGTTGGGCGTCAGCTCGAATTCCTCCACCACCTCGCCCCGCTCGTTGCGGCGCTTGTAGGCGATGGTGTAGGTGCGGGTGTAGTCCACCAGGGTGTCCTTCTCATAGGTGAGCTCGTAATCGTCCATGATCATGGGCGCCCCCTTGAAGAGCATGATGTTCTTGCGCAGGGTTTCGTCGTCGGCACCCTCGATAATGCCCTCCATCACGAAGGGATTGGAGGAGATCACCCGCTGGTTGAGGCCCGAGGCCAGGATGCCCACGATCATCACCCCAAAGCCGATATGCGAAAAGTGGGAGCCGGCCAGCTTGGCGTTGCCGCGCGCAAAGGTGAAGAGGTGATCCAGGTTGCTTACTACGGCAAAAATGCCCGCAAAGAGCAGCGCGGTGTACTGCCAGGCGTAGAGGTCGATCCACTGGCCGGTGAGCCAGGTCAGTCCGGCGGTGAGCAGCAGGGCAATACCCAGGTGGATGCCCAATTGGCGCAGCCGGCCGGACAGGCGCCGCTCGCGATAGCGCAGGAATTGCGAGGCCCCGGAAAGGCAGGCGATGAAGACCGCGATCCAGATCTGGGATTTGTTGTAGGGCGGTATCGGTTCGGGGATCACGCGCCCCTCATAGGTAGGATCAACACACTGGATGAACTTGTTACTGAACGGCAGGCTGGGGGACACCGTGATAGGGGGTG
>JAJDFU010000187.1 GCA_020528935.1 Saprospiraceae bacterium
CCGTCGAGGCCATCAGCACCGATGCAATGTTCGAACGTGCCTCCCAGAAGGACGTCCCCCACCCTCCAATCGACCTCGACTACGCCGAAGAGAAACTCAGCCACTCCAAGCTGGGCCGCCTGCAGTCGGCCTAGGATGTGCGCACCGATCCCCGCAGCACATCCTTGGAGGTTTTGTTTCGCTGCTTCCTTGTTTTTGGCTTATCAAAAAGCAAGGAGCCTCAGCAACGATGCGTCCTTTTTTCCGATCGAAGGACAAGCTTCCGAAGACTGTACTCCTACGGTGTCTGAACTTGTTGAACCGTTTAAAAATAAACGGTCAAAAGTTATTTTTTTAGCGCGTATTCACGGGTTTCCGTGAACAATCCGGGCTAAAGCATAGGGTATTCTTGCTTGCCGTCTACCTGCCGAAGGCATGGCAGGCGGGTTATCCTGAAAACCGTATTATCTTGAATCCGAAAACGGCAGCATGCGTTACTTCCTCCACCTGGCTTACAACGGTACGCGTTACTACGGCTGGCAGCGGCAGCCCAATGCTGTGAGCGTGCAGGAAACCCTGGAGGATGCGCTCTCCACCATCCTGAACAGCCCGGTGGAGATCACCGGCTGCGGCCGCACCGATACCGGCGTACACGCCCGGCAGTACTACGCCCATTTCGATTTCGAGGGCGACTTTCCCGAGGCCTTTCTGCGGCGGCTCAACAAATTCCTGCCTCCGGAAATCGCGGTGTACGAACTCTTGCCGGTGGCCGAAGATGCCCACGCCCGCTACGATGCCATCCACCGGGCCTACGAATACCACCTCACCTTCAGCAAGGATCCCTTTCGGGTGGAGACCCGCTATTTCTATCCCTTCCCGGTCCGCTTGCAACTCGACGCCATGAACGAGGCGGCCGCCCTGCTGCTGGAGTACGACCATTTCTTCACCTTCTGCAAATCGGATACGGATGTGCGCACCATGCGCTGCGACCTGCGCCGCTCCGAGTGGTTGCCCGTGGCCGGTGGCCTGGTGTACCACATCGCCGCCGACCGTTTCCTGCGCGGCATGGTGCGCCTCATCGTGGGTATGTGCCTGCACGTGGGCAGCGGCAAAACCCGCCTGGAAGAAGTGCGCTGGGCCATGGATCACCAGGAGCGCCTGCCCCAGGCCCAAAGTGCGCCGCCGCAGGGGCTGTTTCTTACGGAAGTGAAATATCCCTACATCTGAGGGAAGAAAGCCTACCACAAGCCCAGCCAGCGATCGTTGCGCTGCAGCTGCAGATAAGGATACTCCCGGGCACCGAAGGATCCGGAAAAACCGGCATGGGGCGAGTTGAAATCCAGGACGATGGGCCGCCCGGCATGCGAGTGGATGAGCAATTGGTAGAGAAAAGCCCAGGCCGGCGAGCCGGAGCGCGGGCCCACGGCATCGCCCAGCAAGCTCATCACGCGCCCGTGGCTGTACACGAAAAAGTCGGCGGCCAGGATCTGGTCATCGCGATCCTTTACGGCGCTGGCAAAGCCCCAGCCGCGGTGCAGGGCGTTGTACATGATGCGAAGCAGAGCGTGCTGATCCGGGCTGTGCGTATGCGTCTGGCCGGCAAAAAAGCCGGCAATGCGCTCGGGTTTGATGCTCGAAACCGGCAGCAGCTCCTCCTCCTGGGCCCGGTTGAGCTGGGCGAACAGCTCGCTGCTGAAGCGATCGGCCAGCTCTTCGTAGGGATAGCCGAGGTCCAGGTAGTAATTGGCCTGCTTCCCCACCTGAAATCCCATATCCTCCGGTGGGCGGTTGGTGGCACCTACGGCAATATCCACCTTTTTGTAAGGGTCCGGAATGGCCTCCAGAAAGGCCCGGATGCGCTTGGGTGACAGGGCGCGCACCGAGTAAATGCCCATCTCCCGCATCCACACCGGCTGTACCAGGCTGCCCCGCCCCAGGCGATCGGTGCGATACACCAGCGGAAAGACCGAGTGGTATTCGTCTTCCACCAGCCCGCACCAGTCTTTGGCCACGTGATCCAGATACCACATATAACCGAAGATGTTGCCGTTGGGCGCGTAGTGCACACAGCCGTTCCAGCGCTCCTTTTCGATCTCGTCGCGATGCAGCAGTCGGATGTTCATACGATGAGAAAAACAGGTAGCTTGCCGGATGGTTTGATGCCACCCTTGCCGGGATGGCCAACCGCTTGTACTTTTGCGGAAACAAACCGCAAAGCATCATGCCCTCACCCAAACGATTCAAGACCAACATCAACTGCGGTAACTGCGTCCGGGCCGTTTCGGGTTTCCTGGACGAAGTACCCGGGCTGGAGCAGTGGGCGGTGGATACCGACGATCCGGATAAGATCCTGACCGTGAAGGGCGAAGCGCCGGCTGAGGTGATCGTGGAGGCCGTAGAGGATGCAGGCTTCGACATCGAGCTCCTAGCCGAAAATGCCTGAGCCGCGCTACACGCCCAACTCGGCCGCGGCATAGAGTGGAAACTGTTCCATGGTGGCGTTCACCTCTTCGCGCACGCTGCGCAACACCGCCTCGTCTTCTGGCCGGCCGATCACCCGGTCGATCCAGTCGACCACTTGCAGGCAGTCAGCCTCTCTGAGTCCGCGCGTGGTAATGGCGGCCGTACCGATGCGAATGCCGCTGGTGACAAAGGGCGATTCGGTATCGAAGGGCACCATGTTCTTGTTGACGGTGATGTCGGCCTTGCCCAGGGCGGCGTCGGCGGCTTTGCCGGTGATGCCCTTGTTGCGCAGGTCGATAAGCATGAGGTGGTTGTCCGTACCGCCCGATACCACCTGATAGCCCTTTTGCACAAAAGCCTCCGCCATGGCCCGGGCGTTTTGCACCACCTGGCGGGCGTAGGCCTTAAACTCGGGCTGCATCGCTTCCCAAAAAGCCACCGCCTTGCCGGCAATGACGTGCTCCAGGGGGCCGCCCTGGGTGCCCGGAAAGACCGCGCTGTCCAGGATCTTGCCCATCTTGATCACCGTGCCTTTTTTGGTGGTGCGCCCCCAGGGATTCTCGAAATTCTTGCCCATCAGGATAATGCCGCCGCGCGGTCCGCGCAGGGTCTTGTGGGTGGTGCTGGTCACGATGTGGCAGTGCTCCAGCGGGTCGTTGAGCAGGCCGGCGGCGATGATGCCCGAAGGGTGGGCAATGTCGGCCAGGAGAAGCGCGCCCACCTCCTCGGCAATAAGGCGGAAGCGGGCGTAGTCCCAGTCGCGGCTGTAGGCCGAGGCCCCGCAAATGATGAGTTTGGGCTTCACCTCCCGGGCCTTGGCCGCTACCTTATCCATGTCGATAAGGCCCGTATCGGGCTCCACGCCGTAAAAGTGAGGCGAATAGGTGATGCCTGAAAAATTGACCGGCGAACCGTGAGTGAGGTGTCCGCCGTGCGAGAGATCAAAACCCAGGATGGGATCCCCCGGTTCCAGTACGGCCAGATAGACCGCGGCATTGGCCTGGGAGCCGGAATGGGGCTGTACGTTGGCCCACTCGGCTCCGAAAAGCTCTTTGAGGCGGTCGATGGCCAGTTGCTCCACCTGGTCCACAATCTCGCAGCCGCCGTAGTAGCGCTTGCCGGGATAGCCTTCGGCGTATTTGTTGGTGAGCACACTACCCACCGCTTCCAGAACCGCGGGGCTGGCAAAGTTTTCCGAGGCGATGAGCTCGGCACCCCGGCGCTGGCGTTGCAATTCTTGGTCAATAAGTCCGAAAAGCAAGTTATCTTTTGGCATCTATGAGTGACTTTTTTTTTGGAAAACCATCCAAAGGTGTGGACGGCTTAGGTAAAGGTACAATATTTTAATCCCTCCTGCCTTTAGATTAGGCAGCCGCCTGAGCTACCCCGGAAGGTGATTTTTTTAAACCAGACAACTCATTGCATGCCGGCCCGCATCCGCCTGTTCGTTCCCGTGTTGTTCAGCCTGATGCTGTTCGTACAAAGCCAGGCCTGGGGGCTGGCGGCTCGCCTGCGCTGCATGTGGCGCGACGATCCGGCCACCACTATGGTCATCGGCTGGGATCAGGTATTGGGTACCAACCCCATTTTGTTTTACGACACCCACGACGGCGGTCGCCTCACCCAGAACTATCGCTACAAGCAGCGTCCGGACCGCGTTCTGAATGCCAAAGGCATGAAAAACCACTTTGTCCGCCTCCGGGGCCTGCAGCCGAGCACCACCTACTACTTCGTCATTCTGGACAGCGAGGGCGTGAGCCGCCGCTACTCCTTTACTACGGCCCCCGGCAGCCCCGAAGCACGCCTGTCGCTCATCGCGGGCGGCGACTCGCGCAACTACCGCCAGGCGCGTCGCAACGCCAACCTGCTGGTCGGCAAGCTGAACCCCCATGCGGTGCTCTTCGGCGGCGATATGACCGGCGGAGATACGGCCGGCGAATGGGTGGAGTGGATGGACGACTGGCAAACCCACATCACAGAGGAAGGACACATCGTGCCGATCATCGTGGCCAGGGGCAATCACGAATACACCAACGCCTCCGTCACCGAGCTGTTTGATGTGCCCGAACCGGAAGTGTACTACGGCCTCAACCTGGGCGGCGACCTGCTGCGCGTGTACACCCTCAATACCATGATCGCCTCGGGAGGTGCACAGCGGGCCTGGCTGGAGCAAGACCTGAAGGCCCATCAGCACATGCACTGGCGCATGGCCCACTACCCCCACCCGATGCGGCCGCACACCAGCCGCAAGCCCGAAAAGGACGAACTCTACTTCAACTGGGCGCCTCTTTTTTACGACTACCACATGGATCTGGTCGTGGAGTGCGATGCCCACGTGGTGAAAACCACCTGGCCTATCGCCCCTTCGCGCAGCAGCAGGGCCGATGAGGGCTTCATTCGCGACGATGCCAAAGGCACCGTATACGTTGGCGAGGGCGGCTGGGGCGCCCCCCTGCGCCAGGCCGACGACGCCAAAGCCTGGACGCGCAGCCTGGGCAGTTTCAACCAGTTCAAGTGGATCTTCGTGGACCGGCAAAAGATCGAAGTGCGGGTCGTGCATACCGATGGCGCCGAACGGGTGGCCAATGTCTCGCCCAAAAATCGATTTACCCCACCCATGGGGCTCAACCTCTGGAGCCCGCCCGGGGGCGATGTAGTCATCATTCCCAGCCGCAGCCAGCCGGAAACCGCCTCCGTACCCACAACGCCCCCCCTGGAGATAGCGGACTTTTCGGCAGCCGGTACCGCTCAGGGTGTCGTGCTGGACTGGACCAGCCAAAACGAACCCGCTCCGCTGCAATACCACATCCAGCGCAAACTCGGCAGCCAGCCCAGTTTTGAGACGATCTTCTCCATGCGGGCCAAAGGCGGCCCCCAAAACGCCTATACCTATCGCGATCTGCAAGTCGGCCAGGTCAATCCCGAAGTGGAGATCACGTATCGCCTGAACTGCATCCTGCCCGACGGGGCCGAGCTGCAATACACCAGCAAGGTCGACAGCCGGACCGGGACCCCCGCCCTGCGGCTGGAGCCCATTGACGGTACCACTATGGTGCGAGTCCCGTTCAGGCTGGACGCTCCTGCCGACGTGACCATCCTGGTCCAGGATATTTTTTATAAGGAAGTGCTGCGGATCGGCCTGCCCGGCCTGCAGCGGGGAAAACACAAAAAGCCCCTGGAACTGGGCCAACTCCCGCCCGGAAAGTACCTCATCGAAGTATTGATACGCGACCGCAAGATCGCCACTTATCCCTACCAGCGTTAAAGCGAACGAGACGCAACTTAGGGCATGGCCGGAAGAGCCGCCCCCGGGATGAACAATTGCCTTCTGCAGGCTGTCTTAACTGCAACTTATACACCGGATCAGGGTCCATTGGATTTTGGTTCGGCGCCGAAAGCTTGCCCGCGGAGAGGCGCCCAGCAGAAGGAGACACAAAAAGTAGTTTTCTTTGGCCGGGAAACGCGCTGACCCAAAACGATCGAGCCCGGTCAGAGGACTAGCCGCACACAGCAGGGTAAAAATTTCCGCGCCCCAATGCAGCCTATGGTAACTACCCTTTCCTCCATAAAAGCCCCCGTAGCCGAAGAACTCAAACAGTTTGAGGTGCATTTTCGGAAATCCATGCAGAGCAATGCGCCCCTGCTGGATAAGATCACGTATTACATCGTGCGGCGAAAGGGCAAGCAGGTGCGGCCCATGTTTGTCTTTTTGGCCGCCAAACTCTGCGGTCCCATCGTGGAATCCACCTTCGTGGCAGCGTCGCTGGTTGAGCTCCTCCACACGGCCACCCTGGTACACGACGATGTGGTGGATGACTCCTTTGAACGCCGGGGATTCTTTTCCATCAATGCCCTTTGGAAAAATAAGATTGCCGTACTGGTGGGCGACTACCTCTTCTCCCAGGGTATGTTGCTGGCCCTGAAAACCCGTCAACATCGCCTGCTGGAGATCGTATCGGATGCCGTGAAAGCCATGAGCGAAGGAGAGCTCCTGCAGATCGAAAAAGCGCGGCGGCTGGATATTAAGGAAGAGATCTATTACGACATCATCCGCCAAAAGACGGCCTCGCTCATTGCTGCGGCCTGCCAGGCCGGCGCTGCCTCCACCTCCGCCAGGGAAGAGGATATGCAGCGCATGCACCAGTTCGGCGAAAAGATCGGCATTGCCTTCCAGATCCGGGACGACCTCTTCGATTTCGGCTCTCAGGATGTGGGCAAACCCCTCGGTATCGACATCAAGGAGAAAAAACTTACCCTCCCCCTCATTTACGCCCTGCGGCAAGCGGATGCCGCCACCCGCCGGCACATCATACACCTCATCAAGCGGTACAGCGAGGAGGACGACAAAGTGCAGGAAGTCATCGCTTTCGTGCGGGGGAGCGGAGGCCTGGAATATGCCCGGCAAGCCATGTACCGCTACCGCCAGGAGGCCTTCGCCATTTTGCACACCTTTCCTCAAAGCGAAGTGCGCCAGGCACTGGAAGACCTCGTCATTTTTGTCACCGAGCGAAAGAAATGAGCCGCCCGGCTCGCCCGGACAATATCCGCCCAATAAGGCGCGCTCCCATTAGCAGCTGCAGGTCATTATTTGTACTTTTGTTTGGAGCTTCCTGCCCGCAGGCGCCGAAGCCGAAGCGGTGCAAGTCCGTTTTTTCGGCCTCCGCACCTGGCCTTATGCGGTGGGCTGCTCGCGGCTAAATCAGATAATCGTGCTTACAGAAGATGTCCAACTCCAAGATCCGATGATCGAGGTTAAGCTCTTTTCCGGAAACACGTCGCACTACCTGGCTGAACAGATCGCCGACCACTACGGCCACCCCCTGGGGGACTTGCAGATCCACCGCTTCAGCGACGGCGAAATGCAACCGGTCATCAACGAATCCGTGCGCGGAGCCTATGTGTTTTTCATTCAATCCACCTACCCGCCGGCCGACAACCTCATGGAGCTCCTGCTCATGATCGACGCGGCGCGGCGCGCTTCGGCCGGCTACATCACGGCGGTGATCCCGTATTTCGGCTACGCCCGCCAGGACCGGAAAGACAAACCCCGCGTGCCCATTTCGGCCAAGCTCATCGCCAATCTGCTGGAAGCCGCCGGGGCCAACCGCATCATGACCATGGACTTTCACGCCGATCAGATCCAGGGGTTCTTCGACATCCCGGTGGATCACCTGAAGAGCGAAGCCATTTACATCCCCTATCTGCAGGAGCAAAACCTCACCAACGTCACCTTTGCTTCCCCGGATGTAGGCGGCCCCAAGCGGGCTCGCCTGTACGCCAAGCACTTCGGGGCCAACCTGGTGATCTGTGACAAGTACCGAAAGCGCGCCAACGAAGTGGCCGAAATGACCGTGATCGGCGATGTGGCCGATCAGGACGTGATCCTCATCGACGACCTGGTGGATACAGCCGGCACCCTGTGTCGTGCAGCAGAAGCCATCATTGCCAAAGGCGCCCGAAGCGTGCGCGCCCTCTGCACCCATGCCGTACTCAGCGGAAAGGCCTACGACAACATCGAAAAGTCCAAACTCGATGAGCTCATCGTGTGCGATACCAAGCCGCTAACGCAGCCCAGCAGCAAGATCAAAGTGCTCTCCACGGCCAAGCTTTTCGCCAGAGCCATACGCAATACCCATGAGCACCGCTCGATTTCCGCCCTTTTTGTCGAAGGCTGATTCCCTTCGTTTTTTTCGAAGCCTCCGTGTACAGGTCCGGAAAAAAAGTTACCTTTGCGAGCCCTGAATCGAAGAAGCAGGCTGGGTTTTTCAGCCCGCTCCTCACAATAGATCAAACGATGGAAATCATAACAGTAAACGGCCAAAGCCGTACTGAGCTCGGTAAAAGACACACCAAGGCCGTGCGCCGGGAGGGAAAGATCCCCTGCGTGATGTACGGCGGAGACGAGGTTATCCATTTTGCGGTGGATTTTCTGGACGTGCGCGACCTGATCTACACGCCGGACTTTAAAATGGCCGAAGTATCTATCGACGGTCAATCGTATAAGTGTATCCTCAAGGACTACCAAATGCATCCGGTGTCGGAAAAAATTCTGCACATCGATTTCCTCCGCCTGGTGGAAGGGCATACGGTAAAGGTCAATATCCCCATTCGCTTCAGGGGTACGCCTGCCGGCGTAAAAGAAGGTGGAAAGCTGCAACAATCTCTCCGCCGGGCCCTCATCAAAACGACGCCGGAATATCTCGTGGGCGAGCTGCTGGTTGATGTCAGCGGCCTGAATCTGGGCCAGGCGGTGCGCGTTCGGGATATCGAGACCAACGACAACATCGAGCTGCTGACCTCGCCATCTGTCCCGGTGGCTTCCGTTCAGGTTCCCAGGGCGCTGCGCTCCGCTTCTGCCCTGGAGGAAGAAGAAGCCGGCCTGCCGGCAGAAGAAGCAGAGGAAGGTGTCCAAGCAGAAGAAACCGAAGAATCCTGAGGTTCTTCCCCTTGGCTTCCCCAAAAGAGGTGCGGGTTTCTCGCACCTCTTTTTTATTTTCCCGCTCCTACAATCGCCGCACAATGGAAATCCTTCGCATCACCTTGGTTCAAAGCGAGTTGCACTGGGAGGATCCGGAAGCCAACCGGAGGGCCTTTTCCGGGCGCCTGGCCCATCTATCCGGCCAGACCGACCTGGTGGTCCTGCCTGAAATGTTCAGTACGGGCTTCAGCATGCGAGCCGCCGAATTGGCCGAACCCCCGGAAGGCCCCACCATGCAGTGGATGCTCGCCCGGGCCAAGGAGCTGAATGCGGTGATCGCCGGCAGCCTGATCGTGGCGGAGCGCGGCTCGTATTACAACAGACTGGTCTGGATGCTCCCCGACGGCAACTACCATACCTACGACAAACGCCACCTGTTCACCCTGGCGGGAGAGGATCGCCACTATACCCGGGGCAACAGTCACCTCCTGCTGACCTACCGCGGCTGGAAGATCCTGCCACTGATCTGCTACGACCTTCGCTTTCCCGTGTGGGCCCGCAACACCCAGAACTACGACCTGCTGCTCTTCGTGGCCAACTGGCCGGAGCGCCGCGTTGCCGCCTGGAATACCCTGCTTGCCGCCCGGGCCATTGAGAACCAGTGCTATGTGGCGGGCGTAAACCGGGTAGGCGAAGATGGCAACGGGGTGTATCACTGCGGCGATTCCGCTCTCTACGACTATGCGGGCCGGCAGCTCTACCGCTGTACCCATCAGGAGGATATCTTTACCGCTCATCTGCAGCTCGAGCCCCAACGCACCTTCCGCGAAAAGCTGGCTTTTCTGCAAGACCGGGATCAATTCAGGATTCAATATTGAGCCGGAAAATTCACCGAGTTTTCCGCCCAAAGGGCTGAAGAGTTGCAAAAATTTGAACCCCAAACCATTACGAATGAGCAAGTCTTATTCTTATGCGGTTTTAAGGATAAAATGTCATATTGGGAAGCGACATTCGACTTTTTATTTTCAAACGGTATAAGTATGTTTTCAGCCATTTATCGTCCTTGTTCACGGGAATCCGTGAATAATCCGGGTTAAACCCAACCACCACTCAATCCACTTCCGCGATGAACTCCTTGTCCGTATTGAAAATCCTTTCCGGGCTCTTATTACTGACCCTGGGCCTGATGTACTGCAAATCCAGCGCCCCTCCCCCGGGTGGCATTTCTTCCATCCCCTCCACGGAGAACCCCCTGCGCAAGGAAGTCGTGAATCTGGCCTTGCAGCAGCAGGGCAAAAAGTACAAATACGCCGGTCGCGACCCCCGTTCCGGCTTCGACTGTTCGGGGCTCACCTACTACGCCATGGGGGAAAACGGCATCGATCTGCCTCCGGTTTCGGGCCTGCAAGCCCTGGAAGGCCGCGAGGTTCCGCTCAGCCAGGTGCAGCCCGGCGACCTCGTTTACTTTCGGCGCAGCCCCAACAGCGACGTTTTTCACGTATCGCTGGTAGTCGCCAACGGCAAGGACGGCATTACCGTGGTGCACAGCGTGTCCCGGGGCGTCGTCGTGGAGAACATCAGCACATCTTCGTACTGGAAACCCAAGATTGCCGGGGCCCGGAATGTACTCGGCCGCTAGGCGGCAACACCTTGTTGGGTTTTTTAGTATTTTCCGGCTTGCAACAAGAAGCGATCCCATACCCAAGCAATGCTATGATCAACTTGATTCTATTCGGCCCGCCCGGCTCCGGCAAGGGAACTCAGGCAGCCAAACTGGTGGAAAAATACCACCTCCTCCACATCTCTACCGGCGATCTGTTTCGCTACGAAATGGGCAACGACACCCCGCTGGGAAAAAAGGCCAAAAGCTATATCGAAAAGGGCGAACTGGTGCCCGACGAGGTGACGGTAGGCATGCTGCGCAACAAGGTCGAGGCCAACCCCGACGCAGCCGGCTTCATTTTCGACGGCTTCCCCCGCACCATCCCCCAGGCCGAGGCCCTGGATGAGCTCATGGCCGAAAAAGGAAGCCGCATCTCGGCCCTGCTCATGCTGGATGTGCCCGACGAAGAGCTCGTCAAGCGACTGTTGGAGCGCGGAAAGACCAGCGGACGAAAGGACGATACCGACGAATCCATCATCCGCAATCGCATCGAGGTGTACAAGAGTGAGACCGCGCCGGTTTTCGACTACTACCAGGCAAAAGACAAAGCCGAGAAGGTCTATGGGCTGGGCTCCATCGAGGAGATCTTTGAACGGCTGTGCAACCGGATAGATGCGCTGGTCGCCTAACCGTTAAACTGGTTCATCGTGCGCTGCAGCCCGATCGTGGCGAAACTGAGCACGGTGTCGGCAGCGCGTTTCACTGTGGCAGGCAGTTGCTCTTTCTCCTTCGCCGTCCACTCGCTCAGCACGTAATCCGCCTGCTGTCCCTTTCCGAAGTCGTCGCCGATGCCGATGCGCAAGCGGGCGTAGTCGCTTCGGCCCAATACCTGGTTGATATCCTTCAGGCCGTTGTGCCCCCCGTCGCTGCCTTTGCCCCGCAACCGCTGCTTGCCCAGGGGCAGGCTGAGGTCGTCCACGATCACGAGCAGCCGGTCGATAGGCACTTTTTCCTTTTGCATCCAAAGGCGAACGGCACTGCCGCTGCGATTCATATACGTACTGGGCTTGAGCAGAATGAAGGTGCGCCCCTTGTATTTGAAGCGGGCCACTTCCCCTTTTTGCATCAGGGAAAAAGAGGCGTCGAATCGCCGGGCCAGCTCATCGGCTACCAGAAAGCCGGCATTGTGGCGGGTATGCTCGTATTCGGCGCCGGGGTTGCCCAAACCGGCTATCAGATATTTCATGGCATCGTCGGCTTGTGCAGCAGATCGCTTTCCGAACAGGCGCGTCCAAAAGCCGGGCATGGCTAAACCGCTACGTTGAATTCCCGAAGGGCACTGTTCAGCGACACTTTTTTGTCGGTAGAGGCTTTTCGTTGCCCGATAATGAGCGCACTGGCTACCTGGAAAGACCCGGCGGGAAACTCCCTGGTATAGGATCCGGGGATCACCACCGAGCGGGCTGGCACCCGCCCCCGCAGGACAAGCGGTTCGTCGCCGGTCACATCGATGATGCGCGTACTCTGGGTGAGCACCACATTGGCGCCGATCACCGCCTCGCGCTCCACGCGAACGCCTTCTACGATAATACTCCGCGAACCGATGAAGCAATCGTCTTCGATGATGGTCGGTGCGGCTTGCGGCGGCTCCAATACGCCACCGATACCTACCCCTCCACTGAGGTGCACATGGCGCCCGATCTGCGCGCAGGACCCCACAGTAGCCCAGGTGTCCACCATGCTGCCTTGCCCCACCCAGGCACCGATATTGACGTAACTGGGCATCAGAATAACTCCTTCTTCCAAAAAGGCGCCGTACCTGGCCAGAGCGTGAGGTACCACCCGCACGCCCTGCTCCGGATAGCCTTTTTTGAGGGGGATTTTGTCGTGAAACGCAAAGGGCCCCACTTCGATGGCTTCCATGTGCTGAATGGGAAAGTACAACACCACGGCCTTTTTGACCCACTCGTGTACCTTCCATTGCCCGCCGGGCTGCGGACTGGCTACGCGCAACCGCCCCTTGTCCAGGTGTTCGATGACTTCCCGCACTGCTTCCTGGGTGGCGCTATCCTGCAGGAGCCTGCGATCGGTCCAGGCCGCCTCAATGCGCTCGCGAACTTCATCCATTGCCGTCGGTTTCTTTGCAGCGAAGATACATTTCCCCGGCGAATCCTTCCCTCAGAAGGACATGCGCACCAGCTTCAGGTCATTGCGCCGCTCACTGGGCACGATCAACTCCTCGCTGCTGATCTGGAGGGCATCGCGAAAACGAAGCTTTAAATCCAGCCGCTCCGTACTGATCAGGCCGTTGCGGTCGCTTTTCCCCGTGCCGGTAAGCACGTATTCACTTACAGTGGTCTCCGCCCGGATCTCGTCGTTAAAAATGAGGCGAAGGCTACTCGGCGTCTTCATCAGAAAAAAGGAGGAGTACACGCCGCCGTCGTTTTGGGAGTATTGCTTCTTGGGCAAAACGGTCGCCCAGTGCAGCTCGCCGTCGGGATGGATGGAAACGACGAAGATATCCTCGAAAAAATGATCCAGGCTGCTGACGCGCGAAAAGCCGTCGTACATGAAGGGGCTGGTGGTTCCCGCCCAGCGCTCCAATACCCGGTTGCGCTCCCCGATGAGGAGCAGTCCGCCGTCGCGGCGCAGAACCAGATCCTGAATCGTGGCTTCCACCAGGCCTTTCTTCTTGCGCACTTTCTTGCCGTGGTAGGTGCGGATAAACGCTTCGGTAAATTCCCGAAAGGCGGCAAAGGGACGGCTTTCACCGGTGGGTTTCAGGCGAATGTAGTAATAGCCGTTGGCGCGATCGAAAGCCCCGTCCGACCAAAGCCCGACGCCGATCAGCTGATCGTTGAGGTTATCGTAGGCAAAGCTGAGGTCGTAGGTGATGTAATCGCCCAACTCCACCCGGCTGCGCTGCAGCGGGCCCTCCGACGAGCCCACCCGGATGAAATCCATGAAGTGGCCCTTATTGCTTCGGAAATTGTTGGTCTCTACGACCATGTGCATGTTGCCGCGGTTGTCGGGAACAGCCTGGATAAACTCCCGGTCGAAGTTGAAATCATCCGATTCGAAACGCCGCGTCCAGTGCAGTTGCATGCTGTCCAGCCTGATCATGTAGGCTTCCAGCTCGGTTGGCCGGGGCGACGAATAGAGCAGCAGAAAGTTCTCGTCCTCGCTCAGTGCCCAGAAAAAATCAACCGCAGAAGAGGAGTAGCCAAAGCGGTTGATCAGCAGGGTGTCCACGGCATCGGCAGCGGGATTGAATTTGGTGGCGTACAGGATCGTTTCCGCGCGATTTCGAAAGGTGTGGGCAATGACGAAATTGCTGTCCTGATTGACTACACAAACAACGTCGGGGGCCACCTCACCCAGAAAGATCTCTTTTTCCCCGGTCTTCCACCGTCGCTCATTGTCTCAATGCACCTCGAAAGAATTTCCCCGGTCGCGGACTCCCAGCATTCGGCCTTTAACAGGCACCTAAATATG
>JAJDFU010000024.1 GCA_020528935.1 Saprospiraceae bacterium
GAATTATGCTGGTCCGAAAATGCTCGGATCTGGTTCCACTTCGAAGGCTCTTTATCGAATCCATTGAATGGGCAAGCGCCTGAAACAGCCCGGGGCCGAGGCGAAATATAGGCATATTCCTCAAGACGACATTCCGCTGACCCAATCGGAACCAGAAAATTTCCAAATTTCGTGTCACAATGGTTGACTCGAATAAATTTCGTGTCTATATTTGTGACATGAAATCAAAGGAACCCTCGCGATCCTACCAAATGGTAGCCCGGGCTGAAGCCATGGAAGAGACCACCCGTCGCATTCAACGGGCCACCGTTGACCTGTGGCGGGAGATGCCCTATCCCGAGATCACGCTGGAGAAAGTGGCCGAACGGGCGGGGGTCTCCTCTCGCACGGTACTGCGTCGTTTCGGCTCGCGCGATCAGCTGTTCGAAAGCTGCATCAACAATGACGAGGTCGATATCCGGACCAACCGGATGAAGGTGCCTACCGGTGATGTAGAGGAGGTGATCCGGGTACTGATGGAAGACTACGAGCTGAACGGCGATGCCAACATCCGGACCCTGGCCGCGGAATCGGAATTCGACCTGTTCGGAAAAATGCTGAGGGGCGCGCGCGAATTTCACCGAAACTGGCTGGCCCGGGTATTCGAGCCCTACCTTCCCGGGCCGGATCATCCGGATTACGACCGCAAGCTGGACGCGCTCTACGCCGCCACCGAAGTGTATTTGTGGAAAGTCCTGCGCAGGGATCTCGGGCGCAGTGCGGAGGAGGTCAGGGAGGTGTTCCGGAGGCTTATCTACAGCCTGATCGAAAACGACTAAACCTGCTGGATCATGGATAAAAAACAGTTCTTATTCGTCACCTGGGAAGGAGGAGGAAATCTTCCCCCGGTATTGGGAGTGGCACGCCGCCTGGCAGACCGCGGACATCGCGTTCGGGTGCTGACCGAGCCCTGCCTGGAAGAAACCGTTGAACGCCTTGGGGCATCATGTATACCGTTTCGGCGTCATTTTACGCGTTCGGATCGAGCGGAAGTGCTTTTGAAAGACTACGACTCGAAAAGCCCGAAGCCCGCCCTGGACAGTCTGCTTTTCGGACCCATGGCCATTACGGCCGAGGAGACGCAAGCGGCCCTGGAAGCGGAGCCCACGGATGTGCTGCTCACCGACTGCCTGATGCCCGGTGCAATCATTCCGGCGGAAGCCATGGGGGTGCCCACCGTGATCCTTAACCACATGCCCGAGCACCTGCCGGGACCGAATCGGCCGCCGGGGGTTATGGGCATCGCTCCGGGAACCTCCCTGCCGGGCAAATGGAGAGATCGCCTGATCTCCCGCTTGTTTCGCTGGCAGATGAACCGGTATCTTCCTTTGGTCAACGGGCTTCGCCGCCATTATGGGCTGGAACCGCTCGGCGATGTGCTGGAATTGTACCACGGGGCCGACCGCCGTTTCATACAAACCTGCCGCGGGTTTGACTACCCGATTGAACCGGCACCGGAGAACGTGCGCTACACGGGGCCGGTGCTCGACGATCCCGATTATCCGGGCGGCTGGCAAAACCCCTGGCCGGAAGATGACGACAGGCCTTTGGTGGTGGTCAGCTTTTCCACTACGTTCCAGAATCAGCGGGAAGTGATGGAGCGCTGCATGGAGGCGCTGGCAGAGCTTCCGGTGCGGGCCCTGGTGACCTTGGGGCCGGCCATGGCGAAAGCGCACTTTTCCCCGTCGGAGCATGTGCGCCTGGAATCCTTTGTTCCCCACAGTCAGGTCTTTCCGCAGGCCGACCTGGTGATCACGCACGGTGGCCACGGCACGCTCATGCGCGCGCTGGCCCACGAGCTGCCCGTTCTGTGTGTACCCATGGGACGGGATCAGCACGACAACGCCATCCAGGTTCTGCGATCCGGACTGGGCCTGAAGGTTTCGCCGAAATCCTCGCCGGCACAGATCCGGAGGGACGCACAGAGGTTGGCGACCGAAAAAGCTTTTCG
>JAJDFU010000211.1 GCA_020528935.1 Saprospiraceae bacterium
ACAGCTTTGGCACAAGTGGGCGGTAGTCTACCGCTGACCGTCAAACGATCAACGGTTTATGCTAACCTTGCGCAAATCCTTGGCCGGAGAGCCTTTTACAATGAGACCAGCACCATACGTCAGAAGGCTTTTCGCCAATGGAGAAGCTGTCTGAGGGACAAGAATCTAATGGTTTAATGGCTCTAACGAGGGTTTTCTTTCTGCCTGACATGAGCTACTTCATCGACTCCGCATCTTTTTATTCCGGATCATGAACTGACCTTTCTCATTGCAAAGCTTCGGGGAGGAGCGTACCTTCTGCAAGCCTAACCAAAACAGACGCTCATGAGAAGCGAAGTGCTCATTCCCTTTCAGGAAGAAGTAGACCGCTACGAGCAGTGGTTTACCAGACACGAGGCCGTATTCGAATCCGAACTCCTGGCCATACGCGAGCAGCTCCGCAAGCTGCCCGAAGACATCAGCGGGGTGGAGATCGGCGTAGGCACCGGGCAATTTGCCAGCCGACTGGGTATCGTGGACGGCATCGAGCCGGTGGAAGCCATGCGCGACCGGGCCGTTGCCCGCGGCATCGAGACCATGGATACCGACGCTGAGCACCTGCCCTACCACGACCTCCATTTCGATTTCACCTTGTTCGTCACCATCTGTTATCTCGACAACGTTCAGCTCGCCTTCCGGGAGGCCTACCGCGTACTGAAGGACGGCGGCTCCATCTTGGTGGGCTTTATCGATCGCGACCGGCCCATCGGGCAGGCATACATCGGGCGCCAGTCCGATAGTACGTTCTACCGCCATGCCCGCTTCTATCCGGTGGATCGGGTGGCGCGCATGCTGGAGAAAGCCGGATTCCGCGACCTGGAGTACGCGCAGACCCTCTTCGGCGAGTTGGAGGAGATCACTGAAGTACAAGCCCCGAAGGACGGCTACGGCGAAGGCGGATTTGTGGTGGTGAAAGGGCGGAAGAAGGTGTAGGGAGGATGAAAAGCGGTCCGCTTTTGGCAAGGGCCAATAGCCGGCCGCCAAATGCGTTTACCACCATGTTCTCCATTCACCACATCCCCCATACGGCTGATCTCTGCATACGGCTGATTGGCGATGCGCCGGCTGACCTGTTTCGGGGCGGGTTGGAGGCCATGACGCACATCATGCGGGAAGATGCGTGTCGCGAGGAAAAGAGACTCCCCCTCCGCTTTGCCGTACATACTGCATCCGTAGATCGCACCGCTCTGCTCATCGACTTTCTGTCGGACGTCCTGCTGCTCATGCAGACGGAGAAAGCGGTCTTCTGTCAAGTGGATCTGACCTGCCTGGACGAAAAAGCAGTGGAGGCCAACATTCTCGGCTATCCCGTGGACGGTTTTGACGAAGACATCAAAGCCGTCACCTACCACGAAGCGGACGTTCGCCGGAGCGAAGACGGCAAATGGGAGACGCTCCTCATTTTTGACATTTGAGAAGCTGCCAGCCAACATCTGATATCTAAAGAAAAAACCATGACCGTATCCAAAGACAAGCTGAAGAAAATATCCGATACCTGCTGGGAGATCCCCAGGAGCTACCGGGACGATATGCGGGTGCCGGCCCGGGTCTTTGCCCTGGAAGAACTGCTGGACGCCATCCTGGACGATCGCTCGCTGAGTCAGCTGGTGAACGTGGCCACCCTGCCGGGCATTGTCAAGGCTTCCATGGTGATGCCGGACGTACACGAGGGCTACGGTTTTCCCATCGGCGGGGTAGCCGCCACCCGCTATCCCGACGGCGCCATTTCGCCAGGCGGCATCGGCTACGACATCAACTGCGGGGTGCGCCTGCTGGCTGCTCCCCTGACTTATGACCGGGTCAAAGACAAGCTGGAAGCCCTGTCCGAAGAGCTGTACCGTCAGATCCCTTCCGGTATGGGCAAAGGCGGGCAGGTGCAACTCAACCTCAATGAGGTGGACAAGGTGCTGAAACGCGGCGCCGAGTGGGCCATAGCGCAAGGCTATGGCG
>JAJDFU010000183.1 GCA_020528935.1 Saprospiraceae bacterium
TTTGGTTTTGGCGCTTGGGTTTGTGTTGGTTTATCCGACGAAGAAGGTGAAGCCGTTTATCTCGTTGGTGATGCCGTAGTTGTAGTTGGAGTACGAAAGGGTGTTGTTCGCGCTGAGCGTGTTGCTGAGCAGTCGGTTCCAGCGAAAGGAAGTCGCCGCATTGCCCCAGCGGTACCGGAAGTCGAACTCGCTTTCCCCCAGTTTAAATTGGTCGCGCCCGAAGAACCCCGTCCAGCTGAAGGCGTCCTTCTCGTTGGGCTCCCAGCTGAGTTTGGCCTGAAGGTCGTAAAAGTTGTAATTCGGAATGGGCTCGAAATCTTCCCGGTCTCGATTGGCCGCGTTAATGGGCCGGGTGAAGAGATCGATATAGGTTCGCCGGCCGGAGACTAAAAAGGAGGCCTTTTCCTTTTTGAGCGGCCCTTCAACCAGCAGGCGGCTGGAAAGCAAACCGATGCCGCCCTTTCCGCGAAAAGATTCGCGGTCGCCGGCCCGTGCCGAAACCTCCACAATGGAGGACAGTCGCCCTCCATAGCGAGGGGGAAACCCTCCCTTGTACAATTTCAGGCCTTCGATGGCATCGGTATGGAAGGTGCTGAAAAAGCCAAACAAATGCGTTGGGGAAAAAACGGGCGCCCCGTCCAGCAAGAACAGGTTTTGGTCGTTGCCGCCGCCGCGAACGAAGAAGCCGTTGTTGCCTTCCGATCCGGAGGGAATTCCGGGTTTGAGTTGGAGGGCTTTCAACAGATCGCGTTCGCCGAGAATGAGGGGTAGGAGTGCCACCTCCGACGAGCTGAGCTCTTCCACGCTCATTTCGGGTGTACGCAGCCCCCCTTGATCGGAATGCCCCAAGACCAATACTTCTTCCAGGGCCACACCCGTGCGCATGCTTAGCTGCAAAGACCGATCCCGATCGAGGAACATCCGCAGCTCCAGAGGCTGGTAGCCCACATAGCCGAGCTCAAGGGTGCAGCTGTCTCCCGCCGGCAGCCTCAGAGTGGCTTTTCCGTACTCGTCGGTGATGGTTCCCTTTTCCGGGGAGGTAACCATTACGTTCGCACCGATGAGCGGCTCGCCCGTTTCTTCGTCCACTACCTCGACCTCCAACTCGATCTCGACTTGTGCGGCCGCTTGGAAAGCGGATACCCAAAGCAGGAAAACAGCCCATGGAAAGCGCTTGCGCATAGCATCATTTTTTGCGCGGGAAAAATGCAATTCGAGTGTGGATTTTTAGCGGAAAGCGACTCCCATGTAAAACAACGAAGGCCAAAGCAAATTGAGTTTCAGGATCTTTCGATTAATCGCGAGGGAAATTCCAAAGCCATGGCCGAACAACCGCCAAAACCGAGAAAAAGATGGACGCTACTCCGCCCGGATGAGCCTGCAGTGCAAGCGCTGCAGCAGCAATTGGGCATCCATCCCTTGCTTTGCCGGCTTCTGATCAATCGCGGCATTTCGGACTATGCGTCGGCCAAGCGGTTTTTTCGGCCCGGCTGGTCCCATTTGCACGATCCCTTTTCCATGCGGGACATGGAAAAGGCGGTCCACCGCCTGCAAAAGGCGATCCGACAGCGTGAGGGCATCCTGTTATACGGCGATTACGATGTAGACGGCACGACCTCCGTAGCCTTGATGTGGGAATTTCTGCGGTTGCGAACGCCCCATCTCGATTTCTATCTGCCGGACCGCTACCGGGAAGGATACGGCCTTTCGGCCAAAGGCCTCGAGGCGGCTCAGAACAGGGGCTGCAGCCTCATGCTGGTCCTGGACTGTGGCATTCGGGCTGTAGATTTGGCCCGTCGGGCTCGTCAGATGGGTCTAGACCTCATCCTTTGCGACCATCACGAAGCCGGCGCGGCCCTGCCCGACGCAGAAGCAGGTCTGGATCCCAAGCGGTCTGATGACACTTACCCATCCCTCGAGCTCAGGGCCTGCGACCTTGCTTTCAAGCTTTGCCACGCCTATGTAGGCCACGCGGGCGACAGGGTGGAG
>JAJDFU010000315.1 GCA_020528935.1 Saprospiraceae bacterium
CCTGTCCGTCACCCGGCCGGTTGGCCTGTCCAGTCCCCACGAAGACGCCTAACGTGAGTGGCCTATGGTGTTTGCCACCGCCCTGGTCTGGGTGGCCGTCGGCATCAAGATGTTTGGAACCATTCTCAAGCGGCGCGAGAATCACCGCTACGTGGCCATCTGGTTTTACATCGCCACCTGGGTGACGGTTACGGTGCTCCACATCTTCAACAATCTGGAAGTGCCGGTCAGCATGTGGAAAAGCTATCCGGTCTTTGCCGGCGTACAGGACGCCCTCATCCAGTGGTGGTACGGCCACAATGCCGTGGCCTTCTTCCTCACCACCCCGTATCTGGGGCTGATGTACTACTTCCTGCCCAAGGCCGCGAACCGCCCGGTGTACTCCTACAAGCTGTCCATCATCCACTTCTGGGCCCTGATCTTCATCTACATCTGGGCCGGGCCACACCACCTGCTCTACACCTCCCTGCCCGACTGGGCCCAAAGCCTGGGCACGGTATTCAGCATTATGCTCATCGCGCCTTCCTGGGGGGGTATGCTCAACGGCCTGCTCACCCTGCGGGGCGCCTGGGACCGCGTGCGGCAGGATCCCATCCTGAAGTTCATGGTCGTGGCCGTTACGGCTTACGGTATGTCCACCTTTGAGGGGCCCATGCTGAGCATCAAGAGCGTGAACGCCATCAGCCACTTCACGGACTGGACCATCGGCCACGTGCACGTGGGCACCCTGGGCTGGAACGGATTCCTCACCTTCGGCATCCTGTACTGGCTCATTCCGAGGCTGTACCGCACCAACCTCTTCAGCACCCGGCTGGCCAACGTCCACTTCTGGATCGGCACCCTGGGTATCTTGTTCTACGTCATTCCGCTGTACTGGGCCGGCTGGACCCAAAGCCTGATGTGGAAGCAGTTTACCCCCGAGGGCATCCTGAAGTACGGCAACTTCCTGGAGACGGTCACCCAGATCCTGCCCATGTACATCATGCGCTCCATCGGCGGCACGCTCTACCTGGCCGGGGCTATCCTGATGGCCTACAACCTGTTCAAGACGATGGCGCGGGGCAACTTCCTGGCCAAAGAGGAGGCACAGGCTCCGGCCCGGGTGACCTACACACCGCACAAAGGCGAACACTGGCACCGCTGGATCGAGCGCCGGCCGGTTCAAATGCTGATCGCCGCCACCATCGTGATCCTCATCGGCGGCATCGTGGAGATCTTCCCCATGGTCATGATCGACAAGCAGGTGCCCAAGATCGAAAGCGTACAGCCCTACACGCCGCTGGAGTTAGCGGGCCGCGACATCTACATCCGCGAGGGCTGCCTGGGCTGCCACTCGCAGATGGTGCGCCCCTTCCGCTCCGAGACGGAGCGCTACGGAGAGTATTCCAAGTCGGGCGAGTTCATCTACGACCGCCCCTTCCTGTGGGGCTCCAAGCGCACGGGGCCGGACCTGCACCGCCTGGGCGGCAAGTACCCGCACTCCTGGCACTACAACCACATGAACATCCCCACCAGCACCTCGCCGGGGTCGGTGATGCCGCCCTATCCCTGGCTGATCAGGGACGAACTGGACCTGAGCACCATGGCGAAGAAAATCGAGGTGCTGCGCACGCTCGGCACCCCCTACCCGGAAGGCTACGAACAGATTGCCGTTGAGGATGCCCGCAAGCAGGCCTCGCAGATCGCCGAGCAGCTGCGCAAGGAAGGCATAGAGGATCCCGAGCTCGAAAAGCGCGAGATCGTAGCCCTGATCGCATACCTGCAGCGCCTGGGCACCGATATCAAACCCAAGGCACAGGCTGAAAAATAATTGACCGGAAGGAGCCGCCGCGGCGGCGGCTCCTTCAAACCTGCAAATACCCAAGAAGATGTACAAATACCTGCTCGAGACCGCCGGCAACATACACTGGATGGCCTGGTTCGCCCGGCTCACTTTCGTATGCAGGTTCCTCATGGGCAGCGTGACCATTCTGCGTTCCAAGCCGGAATACATCGAGAGGATGGCGAATAGGCCCCTGGAAGAGAATCATCCGCTAACCACAGAAACCTCCGCCAATCATGAAGAGTAAAACACCCAAAGGCCTATTGCTGGCCGGCGGCCTTCTGCTGACCGTTCCCGGCCTGGCGCAGGATGCTGCCGAAGCTGCCGGGGAAGCCGGAGGCGCTGCCTCTTTTTATTCGGACTTTTTCTCTCTGGGGCTGCTGGCCTTGTCGGCCGTGGTCATCATTGCGGCCCTGGCCGCCATGTTTCAGCTGCTCAATGCCATGATCCGCATTCAGCAGATCAAGATCTACCAGGAGGCCGGCATGGAGGCCATGCTGGAAAAAGTGCAGAAACCGCGCAAGTCGATCTGGGACCGCCTCTACAAGCGATGGACCAAGGTGGTGCCGGTGGAGAAAGAAAAAGACATCCTTTTCGACCACGAATACGACGGCATACGCGAACTGGACAACAGCCTGCCGCCCTGGTGGGTGGCCATGTTCTACGTCACTATTGCTTTTGCGGTAGTGTACATGACCTACTACCACTTTGCAGGCATCGGCATGAGCTCTGCCGAGCAGTACGAAGCCCAGATGGAACAGGCGGAGGAAGAGGTACAGGCCTATCTGGCCAAGCAGGCCAATCTGGTGGACGAGAATACCGTGACCGCGCTCACCGGCGAGGCGGAACTCGCTGCCGGCGAGGCCATCTTCCAGACCAACTGCGCTTCCTGCCACGGCCAGCTGGGCGAAGGCGGTATCGGCCCCAATATGACCGATGCGTACTGGGTGCACGGCGGCAGCATCAACGACGTGTTCAAAACGATCAAATACGGCGTGCCGGAGAAAGGCATGATCTCCTGGAAGACGCAATTGCGGCCTGCGCAAATGCAACAGGTGGCCAGCTACATCCTGACTCTGCAGGGTACCAACCCGCCCAACGCCAAGGAGCCCGAGGGCGAGCTGTACCAGCCCGAACAGGTGGACAACCAGGAGGGCCCGGAAAGCGACACTACTGCCGTGAGCGAACCCGATGCCGAAGCTACATCCATCGGCATGCTGCAAGAATAACCCAAGCGAGAAGGGCAGGTGCACTTACCGGTGCATCTGCCGCTTTTCCAAACCCGAGCTGTACCTACTACTATGAACCAGACCCCATCGCAACAACCGATAAAAGATACCGAAGAATACCGCGACCACATCTCCACCGTGGACGACCGGGGCAAGCGGGTATGGATCTACCCGAAGAAGCCCAGCGGGCGGTTCTACCGCTGGCGTACCTACCTCAGCTGGGCGCTGCTGGCCTTCTTATTTGGTGCGCCCTTCATCAAGGTGAACGGCGAGCCGCTGCTGCTCTTCAACATCCTGGAACGCAAGTTCGTGATCTTCGGGCTGGTCTTTGCCCCGCAGGACTTCCACCTCTTCGTGCTGGCCATGATCACCTTTATCGTGTTCATCGTCTTGTTCACTGTCGTTTTCGGGCGCTTGTTCTGCGGCTGGGTATGCCCGCAGACGATCTTCATGGAAATGGTATTCCGCAAGATCGAATACGCCATCGAAGGCGACTGGAAAGCCCAGCAAAAGCTGAATGCCGCTCCCTGGACCACGGAGAAGATCTTCAAGAAGGTCCTCAAGCAGGGCATTTTCTTCGCCATAGCGGTCCTGGTCGCCAATACCTTTCTATCGTACATCATCGGAGTGGAAGAGGTCATGCGCATTGCCTCGGAGCCGATCAGCCAGAACCTGGGCGGCTTCATCGCCATGATCCTGTTCTCCTTCGCCTTTTATTTCGTGTTCAGCTACCTGCGCGAGCAGGTTTGCGTCACCATCTGCCCCTATGGCCGTCTTCAGGGGGTGATGCTGGACCAGAACTCCATCGTAGTGGCTTACGATTTTGTGCGGGGCGAACCGCGCGGCAAAATGACCAAGGCCAAGAAAGCGGCCTTTAAGGAAATGGCGGGCAATCCCGTCACGGATATCCAGCAGGAGGTGGCTGCGGCCGGCAGCCAGGCCGGGCTCGACAATCCGTCGGTACCGGTGGCCAACAAAGCGTTCGGCGACTGCATCGACTGCCACCTCTGCGTACACGTATGCCCCACCGGCATCGACATCCGCAACGGCACTCAGCTGGAGTGCGTCAACTGCACGGCCTGCATCGATGCCTGCGACAGCGTGATGGACAAGATCGGGCGGCCGCGCGGCCTCATTCGGTACGACAGCTACAAGGGAATCGCGGAATCCCAAAAGCGGCTGTTCAACGCCCGCTCCATCGCCTATTCCGCCCTGCTGCTGGTGCTAATCGGCGTAAACATAGCCCTGTTCAGCACCCGCACCGAAGTGGAGGCTCTCATCCAGCGCACGCCGGGCATGCTGTACCAGAAAGTGGACGACACCTACATCAGCAACCTCTACAACTATCAGATCATCAACAAGACCAAGGAGGAAATACCCATCGAGTTCCGCCTGGTGAATGTGGAGGGCCGCCTGAAGCCCGTGGGTCAACTGCCCACCACGGTGCCCAACGACGTGGTTAAGGGCTCCTTCTTCGTGGAGCTGGATAAAACCAGCCTCGAAAGTCAAAAGAACGAGCTGGTCATCGAGGTGTATTCGGGCGATCGCCTGATCGACCGGGTCAAAACCAGCTTTTTAGGACCAATAAAATAAGTGCCGCATGAAATGGAATTGGGGATACGGGATCGCCCTGGCGTACACGCTCTTTGTAGCGGGTATGGTAGGCATGGTGATCAAAAGCACGAGTTACGACCACAGCCTGGTGGCGGATGACTACTACGCCAAAGACATCGCCTACCAGCAGCAATACGATAAAATGGCCAACACCCTGGCCCTGGATGAAGGCCTGTCCATCCGCCTGGAGCAGGACGGCATGGTGGCCCTCAACTTTCCCGATCAGCTGGGCAAGGTGCAGGGCCGGATCCACTTCTTCTGCCCTTCCGACAGCAAGCGCGACTTCCAGCTGCCCGTGCACACGGACAGCGAGTTCGTTCAGCGCGTGCCGGCGGAGCAGCTGAAGAAGGGCCTCTGGCGCATCAAGGTGGACTGGCAAGCCGGGGGCACGGCCTATTACACGGAAGAAACCCTCTTTTTATAACATGGCCATCTGGACGGCATTCACCCTGGGGATCGTCGGCAGCCTGCACTGCGTGGGCATGTGCGGCCCTATAGCATTGGCCCTGCCCTATCAGGCGGGCAGCCGCTGGGCCACTGCCGGCAACGTTCTGCTGTACAATACCGGCCGCATTCTGATGTACGCCCTGCTGGGCCTGCTGATCGGCACCATCGGGAAAGGACTCTTCCTGGCGGGCTGGCAGGCTCAGTTTTCGATTGCTGTGGGCATCGCATTGCTCCTGGCCGTCTTTTTCTCCGTCAATATCGAATACCAGCTGCTGCGCATTCCGTTTATGGTGCGCTTCAACCAATGGGTAAAAGTAAGCCTGGGGCAGCTCCTGCGCGGAAGCGGGCCCGGCACCTTGTTCGGCATCGGCTTGCTCAACGGACTGCTTCCGTGCGGACTGGTGTATATGGCCATAGTGGGCGCCCTTTCCACTGGCAGCACCCTGGCCGGCAGTGCCTATATGGCGGCCTTTGGGCTGGGTACGCTGCCCATGCTGCTGGGCACCGCCCTGCTGGGGCAGTTTGTCAACATCAAATGGCGCAGCTATGCCCGCAAACTGGCGCCGGTAGCGGTAGCCGTCATGGCGGTTCTGCTCATCATGCGGGGCGTGAATTTCGACATCCCGCACGGGTTCCGTTTCTGGGAAGCCGGACAGGACGTACCGATGTGCACTTGAAAGGCGGGCGGGCGGGGCTCGGCCTAGGCCACTTGTTAGGAACCTGCCCACATCCAGATAAGCCCATGACAACACCCGCCATTTCCGGGTAGGGGGCGGGCCCGGCGGGCCGTTTGCCGTGTTTGCAGACGGG
>JAJDFU010000403.1 GCA_020528935.1 Saprospiraceae bacterium
GGAGAGCAATCGCGAGGCCTGGTGGGACGCCGCCGAAGCCCAGGGCCTGCTGGTCGTGGCCCTCCTCTATCCCGAGCGCCTGTACGGCTTCGAGGACTACCATCTGGGGGGACTCGTCCGGGAGTCGAACCTCATGGAGGTGGTGGAGATGGCGGAGGGCTCCCACATCGCTCATTTGGATGAAGCCCGGCTGGAACTGCAAATCCAACCCGATTCGGCGCAGTGGCGGTTCGGCGATTTCGATCGCATCTTTCAGCAGGTCAAAGAGGCTTTGGGATCCACCCAGGAGCGATACCACCTCTTCGGCCATTCGGCGGGCGGGCATGTACTGCACCGGCCCGCGCCCTTCGGCGGCAGCACACAGGTGGACCAGATCCTCGCCTGCAACCCCAGTTTTTACACCCTGCCCGATGCAGAGGTGGATTTTCCCTTCGGCCTCCGCAATGCCCCGCTCGGGCCCGGGGAGCTGTGTCCGGCCTTTGAGCGGGAGCTGATCCTGTTCCTGGGCGAGCAGGACAACGCCCGGGAAACCCAGGGCATCTTCCTGCGCTCTCCGACCGCCGACGAGCAAGGCCTGCACCGGCTGGCGCGGGGCAATTATTTTTTTCGCCGCGCCCGGGAGATCGCCGAACAGCGGGATTGCCCCTTCCGTTGGAGCAAGGTCGTTGTGCCCGGTGTGGGCCACGACCATCGCCTCATGGGACAGGCCGTGGCAAAGTACCTGGCAGAACAGCAAGACCGTTGAGGTCTTTCCTTAATTACCATCGGTTTGCCGAACAATACCGGTTTTAGGATAATACCGTTTCAAGTATGAAATGACCTGTCCCGCTTTAAAATAGGTTGGATGCAGAAACTGAACCTATTTTGAAAGCGGGATTCATACTTGAAGCGGTATTCACGGTTTTCAGGATAAAATAAGTCTTCGTAGAAAGGTCATTTTATCCTGAAAACCGTATAAAATAATCAGACACCTTATATTGATCTCACATGTATGACCAAAAAGTGAATCGCATGGCTGAAAAAGGATTTTTTATCAGCATGGCCTGTGCCATGGCCCTGTGGGCTTGTCAACCGAATCAGGGCGGCCAAACCCAGGAACAGACCGAAGAGACGACGCAGGCAGAGCCCGCCGCCGATGCGGCCCAGCAGGAAACCTTCCGGACGATCGATGCCGCCAAAGTGGCCGATCTGAACAACACCATTACCTCCAGAGGCATTGAGACGGCCGAAGACATCATGCGCGCCTATGCTCCGGAAGACGATGTCGCCGAAGGCAATTACGCCTACACCATCACCGAGAAAGAGCTGGATCAGAACACCGTACAGCTGACCCTGCGCGAAGAAGGTCGCATGGATGATTCGGTAGAGGGCCGGCAGGTGGTCATGCAACTGCGCAAAGACGGCCGCGACATGCGGGTAACCTCCATCCGGGAAAACTACCGGTGCTGGCCGGGGCGTGGCCATGAAAACTGGAGCGCAGCGCCTTGCAAATAACAGACGGTCGCAACCAGAAGCGTCGGACGGACCGGCACCAGCTGTGAGCTTGCGCCCTGAAGGCCCTTCCCTATCTTCACCGGCCGCCAGGTTCTCCAGCCTTCTCTAACAGGTGCCGAACTTTTGGCTTTCCGGTACCAGATGGCGCAGGCCCCGTATTTCCAACATAAAAAAGGCAGCCTGTCTCCAGGCTGCCATTTTTATACGGTTTTCAGTATGAAATAATGTTAGGACATTTCATACGTGAAACGGTACGCTTCATATTCCCGTCTTGAGGACGAGCTTGAAGATGGATCCTCTTGTTGCCGGGAGCTTCTCTCCCGGCCAACAGCCTGACCCCTAGGCTTCCACCTCAAACCGGTCCAGGTTCATCACCTTATTCCAGGCGGCGACGAAGTCGTTCAGGAACTTCGCCTCGCCGTCGGCGCAGCCGTACACTTCGGCGATGGCGCGCAGCTCGGTATTGGAGCCGAAGATGAGGTCTGCCCGGGTACCGGTCCATTTCACCTCGCCGGTCTTGCGGTCGCGGCCCTCGAATACCTGCTCGTCGTCCGAGACGGCCTTCCAGGCAGTGCCCATGTCCAGCAGGTTGACGAAAAAGTCGTTGGTGAGGGTGCCCGGCCGATCGGTGAAGATACCGTGTTTGGAGCCGTCGAAGTTGGCGTTCAGGGCGCGCATGCCGCCTACCAGCACCGTCATTTCGGGGGCCGTGAGCGTGAGCAGCTGGGCTTTGTCCACCAGCATTTCCTCGGCCGAGGCGGTGATGTTGCGGTTGGAGTGCACGTAGTTGCGGAAGCCGTCGGCCCAGGGCTCCAGGGCTTCGAAGGACTCCACGTCGGTCTGTTCCTCGGTGGCATCGGTGCGGCCGGGCGCAAAGGGTACCGTCAGGTCGTGGCCGGCATCTCCGGCGGCTTTCTCGATAGCGGCGCAGCCGCCCAGCACGATGAGGTCGGCCAGGGAGACGCGCTTGTTGCCGGACTGGGCCTTGTTGAACTCCTGCTGTATGCCCTCCAGGGTTTCCAGGATCTGCGGCAGCTGCTTGGGGTTGTTCACTTCCCAGAACTTCTGGGGCGCCAGGCGGATGCGGGCGCCGTTGGCACCGCCGCGCTTGTCAGAACCGCGGAAGGTGGATGCCGAAGCCCAGGCAGTGGTCACCAGCTGGGGCACCGTAAGGCCGGAAGCCAGGATGCGGCGCTTCAGCTCGGCAATGTCGGACTCGTCGATCAGCTCGTGGTCTACCGGCGGTACGGGATCCTGCCAGATCAACTCCTCAGCGGGCACTTCCGGGCCCAGGTAGCGGGCGCGGGGCCCCATGTCGCGGTGGGTGAGCTTGAACCAGGCGCGGGCGAAGGCATCGGCAAACTCGTCCGGATTCTCGTAGAAGTGGCGGGAGATCTTCTCGTACTCGGGATCCATGCGCAGGGAAAGGTCGGTGGTGAGCATGATCGGCTGGTGGCGCTTGGCCGGGTCATGCGCATCCGGCACGGTATCGGCACCGGCATCGCCCTTGGGCTTCCACTGGTAGGCACCGGCCGGGCTCTTGGTCAGCTCCCATTCGTAGCCGAAAAGATTCTCAAAGTAGTTGTTGCTCCACTTGGTCGGCGTGGTGGTCCAGGCGCCCTCCAGGCCACTGGTGATGGCATCGCTGCCCACGCCGGTGCCGAAGGTGTTTTCCCAGCCCAGGCTCATCTGTTCAATACGAGCGCCGGCCGGCTCGCGGCCGATGTATTTGCCTTCTTCGGCAGCGCCGTGGGTCTTGCCGAAGGTGTGCCCGCCGGCGATGAGGGCCACGGTCTCGTAGTCGTTCATGGCCATGCGGCCGAAGGTCTCGCGAATGTCGCGGGCTGCGGCGATGGGGTCGGGATTGCCGTTGGGGCCTTCCGGATTCACGTAGATGAGTCCCATCTGTACGGCGCCCAGGGGATTCTCCAGTTCGCGATCGCCGGTGTAGCGCTTGTCGCCCAGCCACTCGCCTTCGGGGCCCCAGTAGATGTCCTCTTCGGGCTCCCAGACGTCCTCGCGGCCGCCGGCGAAGCCGAAGGTCTTCAGCCCCATGGATTCCAGGGCGCAGTTGCCGGCCAGGATCATGAGATCGGCCCAGGAGATTTTCTTGCCGTACTTCTGCTTGATGGGCCAAAGCAGCAGGCGCGCCTTGTCGAGGTTGGCGTTGTCGGGCCAGCTGTTGAGGGGCGCAAAACGCTGGGTGCCGGAGCCGGCGCCGCCGCGGCCGTCGGCAATGCGGTAGGTGCCGGCGCTGTGCCAGGCCATGCGGATGAAGAAGGGCCCGTAATGGCCGTAGTCGGCCGGCCACCAGTCCTGCGAGTCGGTCATCAGCTCGTAGAGGTCGTTCTTCACGGCCTCCAGATCGAGCTTCTGGAATTCTTCGGCGTAGTTGAAGTCCTCGCCCATGGGGTTGGAGCGCTCCGAATGCTGGTGCAGGATGTTGAGCTTCAGCATGTTGGGCCACCAGTCGCGGTTGGACCGGCCACTGCCGGCCGTGTACTTGACGGCCCCCTGAAGGAAGGGGCACTTGCTGGATTCATTCACGTCCCAAACGTTGCCTTTGCCGTTGCCGTTTTGGGAGCTGTGCGGATGGGTATTTTTTTCCATATCGGCGGGTTTTGATTGGTTGATGGTACGAATTTACGATAAACACTATTTATGAAATTTATCGAAGCATAGACGAATTCTATTTTTGCCTGCATTTATTCTCTTTCCGAATGTACGGAATATACAGGCATCCGGGAAGGAAACAGGGCAGGAGGATCGCAGGGAAAGCTTTGGTTTTTCCAATATCTTTAGATGCGAACTTGCCGCAGTTTGTGGATCCAATGCCCCGCATTAAAAAAAGACCAGGCTCTTAATCCTACATATGCCCAACCCCCATCCATACCACCTCCGCTCCATCCCGTCCTCGAGGCTAGCCACCTTCGACGTATTTGCCGTGGGCATGCGCAAGCACCACGTGAGCGCCCTGCTGGAGCTGGACGTCAGCCGGGGCCGGGAAAAGATCCGGGCATTGAAGGCCCGGGGGGAATCCGTTTCCTTTACGGCCTGGCTGATCGCCCTCCTCGCCCGGGCCCTGGAAAAGTACCCCGAGGCGGCGGCCTACCGCTACGGCAAACGCAGGCTGATGGTCTTTGAGGACATCCATGTGTCCATCGTGGTAGAAAAGGAACTGGACGGCCGCCGGGTGCCCATCCCGATGGTGATCGAGCAGGCCAACCGCAAGAGCGTGAATGCCATCACCGGAGAGATCGCCGCCGCCAAACGGCAGGAACTGAACGACCGGGATGTGGTGCTGGGCCGGGGGTCGAGCTGGTACGAAAGGTTGTACTACCACCTGCCCGGTTTCGCGCGGCGCGCTGTGTGGACCTACCTGCTGAGGCGCCCCCGCCTGGCTTTCGCCAAAATGGGCAATGTGGTGCTCACCTCGGTGGGCATGATCGGCACCCTCAACGGCTGGTTCATCCACCGATCCGTGCATCCCATCTCCTTCGGGATCGGGTCCATCATCCGGAAACCGGTGGTCGTCGGCGAGGAGATCCGCATCCGCGAGATCCTGAACGCGACCGTGCTGCTGGACCACGACCTGATCGACGGCGCCCCCATGGTGCGCTGCCTGCAGGCATGGACCCGCATGCTGGAAGAAGGTGCCGAACTGGGATAGATGTGAAACCATGGAACACGGAAACCCGGTGGAAGGAAACCGCCCCTGCAACGGGCAGCTGCGCGATCCCATCCTTCGGGTCCAGGAAAGAACGCTGGAGGTCTTGCTTGGCAAAAGGCAGCTTCACACCTTTTCGTGTCAACGGAACAGGGAATACCTTTCCTTCTTTTTATCCCACTTCTCCCGCTGTCCCTTTCCCTCAATTGTTGTATATTAAAGACACAACCAAACCCGCAAACCTAACCGCTATGGCAGAAAAGAAATCCTTTCAAGAGCGCCTGAAAGAGCGCATGCAAAATTGGAAAGCCGACCTGGAAGAATTGCAGGTACAGCTGCACCTGGGCCGCAAGGAAGCCGAAGAGCAGTTCGCCAAGCAGCGCGAAGAGTTCAAGAGTTGGCTGGACCGCAACCAGGACACCATCAAGGAGGTGGAAGCCGAAGCCAAGGAAGAGTTCGCCGAGTTCAAAGAGGAGTTCAACAAATTGCGCGAAAAGCTGAAGCGCAAGCCCGCTGAGACCAAGGAAGAGCTCGAAAAGCAGGAAGAAGAGCTGGAAGAAAGTATGAACCTGCTGCAGGAGAAAGCCAAGGAAGTGGAGGAGAAAGGCGGCGAAAAGGCCAAAGACCTCTTCGACGAGCTGGAGCACCACACCAGTCGCTTCCAGGCCCAACTCAAAGTGTTCTACATGAACGCCCAAAAGGAAGCCGCCGAAGGCTGGGACGAATTCAAGGAAGAAGCCCGCGAGCAGCTGGCCAA
>JAJDFU010000038.1 GCA_020528935.1 Saprospiraceae bacterium
CCACGGGCCCTTACTCATATTTCAAATCTTCGCAGGCTGTAAAGAGCAGGGTGCTATTCTGAGTTTCGGGATGCAATCCCGAACGCGACAAGGTGTCCACAAATTGCCATCCTTCATAACTGGTAAGTGCCAATTGCCGACCAAAAATTTCTCCGACCATACAGTCTTTCCCATCGGGTTTTAAGCGACGGACCTGGGGAGTTTGTCTGATATGAGGCAAACTGAAGTGCCCCAAATAGACCTTGCATTTTCGGATTTTCCTTATGCGATCAATTCGTATTTCTCCATTTGGTATAATGATGGAAGCCATATCAACGTAAAAGGGCTTACTGACCTTGCCTTCAAAACCATAAATGGACTGACGGTACAATACGTCCTCATGATATCCGACGGCATCCGTGGTGGTCGGTAATTCTGGTGTTTCACCTATCCCTTCCAGTTTTATGGTCAGTGCCGCACTGGTAATGCCATTTCCCGGTTTGGCCTCCCAGGGGAAGTCCGTGTTGTACACCAGGCGGGAGTAATTTGAATTCGATCGGAGTAATTTGCCGGGGCGAATTTCAGAAGTCCCCGAAGCTCCGTGACTCGAAAGCAGAATACCCGGTCCTGGCAGATATTCCGTACGCGTTTCCTTTTCCGGGACAGCTTCCCAGGAGCCAGCTTCCTCCTTCTCGGTCCAGAACGGATGATTCTCAGGCAGCAGAAGTGCGATATATGAAATAAACATCCAGTATGGGCTTGCAGAACAACTGTAGGACTGTACAGCAGGCTCAAAAGGCCCGTAAAACCCAAGAGAAGGAATACCTCGATCAAAAAAATCGGGATGGGAAACGAATTGAAGTAAGGCACTTGAAGCGATCCTGCGTGCAGCCCCCGGTTTAATTTTAGGTGTCACAGGCCCCATGAAAGCCGCCGGTAATAAGTCATTAGCCGCTGTCCTTGAAATTATGCTGCGCCCATACATTTTTACTTTTCCCTCCCGGCTGAAAAGCATTGGGGAGGTTTCCATGAATTCATTGAAGTGCCTCCGGATCACCCGCACCCGCCCGGGAGCATGCTCCTGTCCATATTTTTCGGCCCATACCATGTTGTACAAGTGGAATAGGTGAATGGTGTAATAGTCATAACCGGCATCTCTGTACCAACCATCCCCGGCATAATGCAACAAAACATTATCGAGGTGCGCATACATCAAGGTGGTATCTATCGGGTACCCATTGTGTTCCAGAAAAGTCATCATCATAACGTTGAAGTACCTCCAGTTGTGGGTACTGGTCCAGGACTCCGCCCAGATCTTGATTCGATTGGCCACCTTGTCTTTTTCCGTTTGGGATAGCCTTTCCCAGAAAACCTCGGGAGCAATAAGCATCCATAAAGACAGTCCCCCCAGCTCACAACTGGGCTGGCTAGGTACTTCGGGTTCATCGATAAAGTAACTGCAGGAGGGATCCGTTAGTAGCTTTAAGAAATGGTACTTGTAATACTCAGCTAATTGAATGCCATGGATGGACAGCTCCGGATCCTCCATGAGCAAGGGGGCGGCAATATTGAACGTTCTGGCCATAGCCTCAAAAATGGCCCAGGAGCGCTGGCGCTTAGAGGCCAGTAAATTCCCTCGTTTAGGATAGCTTTTCCCAGGAAATTTGGGAAACAAAATGGGATCTTCAAAGTCCTCCACATATTGAAATGCCCCCTCGAGAACATGAATTCCGCATCGCTTCCACTCTGCTCTCGACATCCCCGTATAGGGTGACAAATCAAAGTCCGGATTCTCAAGCTCGAAAGGAGGAATCTCGCCGCCTTCCGCTTGGTTGGGTATCCAATCACAAGACATCAAAAAAAGGAGGACGACCGCAACCGGTAAAAGGAGCGTAATACCCCTTATTGCCCCAAGTCTTCCCGGAAAGGGAAGGATATGCTTAACTATCATTCCGCATTCTGTTTGGTGACCGATCAGGTTTGCGTGCTAGCGGCAAAAAGAAATACCGCTTCAAAGAATTCTTTATCCGGTTTTAGTGATAATCTGCCTGACGGCAGTCGGGAACGTCCTGTTCTTTAGCGGCATCAAAATCGGGAATACGCGCTTCTACTCCTATCAAGAAGGTTTGGGCGAACCCAAACCTTTTCACGCGCGACATACTCGACTCGAAGTGGTTTGGAGCCCCAAACCACTTCGTTGTCCGTAAAAAAATACCGCTTCCTTATTTCCCTATTGGTTAATCAACCCCATACGAAAGCAGTATGCGACTTTATATTTTTTAACCAGTATAAGGCAGTTTTTTCTTCGAAGCGGTACACCGTTTTTTCAGAATGCAATACCCATTTGGATATGGCATACTAACCGGAAAATCGCATGGTCCGATCAGACCCAACTATTCGATTGGATCGCGTCAGCTGCCAGCATGTCCTCCACGATCCACGCTACCGGGTTTACGGCGCCTTCGTGCCAGTTCAGTTCCGAATCCCAATAGCCGGGGCAGCCCTGGAAAATGGTCAGGCAGGTTCCGTAGCTCACCTCGGTGACCAGGGGTTCATCCCCTTTAAACAGGAAGTCGATGGCCAGGCTTTGGGCCTGGATCTTCTCGTTGACCTGGAAGGCGCGCTCGATCACGTGTTCGGGAAACTCTTCGCGGGCATAGCGGTTGTAGCCGCTGCCCGAGGCGCGAAAATCCCCTTCACGGGCCATGCGCTTCACCGCGTAGGCCCGGTTGCCCACCACCGTCACCCGGATATCGAAGGCGTTGTTGGGCAAAAACTCCTGGAAATACACGTACCCGCGATCTTTGCCCATCACGCGGGCGAACTCGGGATAGTAAAAGAAGCGGGCAACGCCTTTGGCCACGTTTATCAAATCGACCTGGCCGGCGCGGTACTGCCGCATGCGGTCCTTGAGGTTGCTCCAGGGATGGTATTGGCTAAATCCTTTCCCGAAAGCCTGCCGGATGAGTTTGCGCGCCTGTTGTTTGGTTTTGATGAGCTTCACATTGGCCGAACCCGCTCCGCCGCGCATCTTAAAGACCTTGGGAAAGGCGGCAGTGTCGGCCCAGGCCAGCGCCTTTTCCCTGTCGTAAAAAGCATCGGTCTTCACCGTAGGCACGCCAAGCGCCTCGAACCAGTACTTCTGGCCCAGCTTATCGTCAAAATAAAAAGCCGTTCGCATATCGGGGAACACTTTCTTGCCCGACAGCTCTACGGCATACAGGATCTGCTTGGCCACTACGATATCGGTAGGACAAGCCTGGCAGAAGTGCCAGATCAGCGCATCGCAATCGGCGAGCTGATCGATGATGTCGCTGCGGTAGCAATCCACAATCTTGTGCGGTATGTTGTGCTCCCGGCAATACGGAATGGCGAGTTCACTGAATGATCCTTCTCGATGATGTATTCCAATTTTCATGGCATCAGCCTTTTTTCAAAATCTAAATTGAGTTAAAGAATGGTAGATCCAAAGAAGCGCTGCCCTTCCAAATGCTTGTGCGCCATTATGATACCTTTAAAAACCTGAAAAGATGTGATCTTTTCCAAATGAAAAACGCGATTTTGTGGAGTGAAAAGGCAATATCAAAGGGTGAAACACGGCCGTTTCATTTCCATTCCACGCGGGGCGCAACTCCCTTTTTTTTCCTTCTATGCTATCGGTTTTTTTTCGCGGTCCAGGGCAGCGTATTCCGAGTTTTGACTCCGGTACTCCGGTACGATCCGCTTCATAAGGCTCACGACCTCTTCGGTAGAAAATCCGTTCAGCGCACCCTCCACGAGCTCCTCGATCTTCGGTTTGAGCTCCTCATAGGTATAGGTGATCACCGCTGCCTTTCGGATCTTCGGGTGATGGGTCGGGATCAGGTCTTCCTGCTGATTGAACAGTTCTTCAGTCAGCTTCTCTCCGGGGCGAAGGCCCGTAAAGACAATGTCGATATCCTTGCCCGGGGTCAGGCCGGCAAGCTGGATCATCTTCCGGGCCAGGTTGACGATGCGGACGGGCTTGCCCATGTCAAATACGAAGATCTCCCCACCGTTTCCGATGGTGCCCGCCTCCAGGACCAGCTGACAGGCTTCGGGGATGGTCATGAAATAGCGGGTGACATCCGGATGCGTCACTGTAACGGGATCCCTGCGTTCAATCTGATCTTTGAATATGGGAATAACGGAGCCGTTGGAACCCAGTACATTGCCAAAACGGGTGGTGATGAACTGGGTATAGTTATTGACTTTAAAATTGAGCGCCTGCACATACATTTCGGCCAGGCGTTTGCTGGCCCCCATGACATTGCCGGGATTGACCACCTTGTCGGTGGAGATCATGACAAACTTTTTGACCCGGTACCGTACGGATAGGTCCGCCACGGTCTTTGTGCCCAGCACATTCACTTTCACGGCCTCTTCGGGAAATATCTCCATGATCGGCACGTGCTTGTAAGCCGCCGCATGAAACACGTATTCCGGCCGGAACTGCTCGAAAATGCGACGAATTTTGTGCCCGTCCTTTACATCCCCAATCATCCCGATAAACGTTCCTGCTTTCACTTCATCGGCCAGTGATAGCTTCAACTGAGCCAGTGGCGTCTCGGCCTGGTCTACACCTATGACCACGCGGGGCTCGTAGTGCAGCAACTGCCGGACGATCTCGCTGCCAATGGATCCGGCGCAGCCGGTAACCAATACCACGCGGTCTTTCACGGAGTGCTGGATCATTTCGTGATCCAGGCGAATAGGGTCGCGATCCAGGAGGTCTTCCAAGTTGATCTTCGTGAGTTGGCGCACCCCCAGGGTACCGTTGATCCAGGATTGGGTGGGCGGCACTTTCAGGACCTTTACCTGATTGGCCAGGCAGGCATCGATAAATTCCAGCCGCCTCTTATCCGGCAGCGCATTGATACCGATGATAGCCACCTTGATGTTGTGCTTCTTTATCACCGCATCAAAGGACTTATTGGGGTTGTAGATTCGCACCCCGTTGAGGCTCTTTTTCCACATCTGCGGATTGTCGTCGAAATAAGCCACGATCCGGTAGTTGTGCGAAGTGTTGTGCTTGAGCACGCCGGCAACCAAAGCCCCCAATTCGCCGGCCCCGTAAATAGCCGTGTTGGTCCGGTAGCTTTCCTTCGACTTGATGAGGTAGTCGTGCAAAAAGCGAAGCCCGAGCCGCAAACCCACCGTGGGGAACAGGAGCAGGAAGTAGTCCACGGTGATGATAGCCAGTGGATTTTCCACGTCCAGGATCTGCGGAAACAGGAAATCCGCCAGAAGAAACAAGACCGTGGAAAGCGTAACGGCACTGAAAATATTTTTGTAGTCCCGCTCTCCCACGTGCCGCATTACGATAGAGTACGGCTTGATGTAATAGTAGGTAGCCATGCGCAACAGAAGGAGCACCAGGGTACCGGTCGAAAAGAACACCGCCGTGCTGGACAGGTCGAAATTGTTGGTGACCAGAATGGCGAAATAAAACGAGCAGGCTGCAAAAAATACATCCCACCCAAAGACGAAGATTTTTGAGGCGTAACGACGGTTCATGCTCTGGGGATTTTCTGCTGTCGACACATGCGCTGCAAGCGATAAGGAGCAAGCCTAATCCGGAAACCGACAGGTTTCTCCGGAATGCCCACAGCTTAGCACCGTGCCGGCAGATGTTAAAAAATTGATTACCTAACGCTCAATCGGTTCTGGCAAAAAAAGAGGGGGGTAAAACGGGTCGGGCAGCGCGAGTCAGGTTTCTGGTACTGCAAGGGCTGCGCGATCGCGAAACAAGCTAGTCAGTGCGTTAAAAATTCGATCCAAATCCTCATCCTGCATGTTGGATCCACTGGGCAAACAGAGCCCATGGGCGAACAGCTGTTCGCATACGCCCTTTCCAAAGAAGGGGTAGGATTGGAAGACCGGCTGCAGGTGCATGGGTTTCCAGAGCGG
>JAJDFU010000320.1 GCA_020528935.1 Saprospiraceae bacterium
CCGTACAGACGGCCCTGCGCATAGGTCGGCGGATGTTTGCCCGCCAGCATCCGGACTTTGCGGGCATGTACGTTCTCAATACTGTATTGGGCGGCTATTTCGGTTCGCGGCTCATGCACAATATCCGGGAGCAGAAAGGCTATACCTACAACATCTACTCCTCCCTGGATACCTTTCTGTTTGACGGCTATTTTTACATCGGCACGGAAGTGGGCAACGCCTTCCTGGAGCCCACCGTAAGGGAGGTGCGGGCCGAGCTGGATCGCCTGCGCCGGTCGCCCGTCCCAAAGGACGAACTGGAGATGGTGCGCAGCTACCTGAGGGGAACCTTCCTCACCATGCTCGACGGCCCCTTTCAGGTGGCCGATCTGGTGCGAAGCCTGGCGGTGGAAGGCTTGCCGGCCGACTTTTTCGGGGCCTTTGTAGAGCGCGTACATCAGGTGGACAGCCGGGAATTGCAGCGCCTGGCGAATCAATACCTCCGGGCGGAGGATCTGATCGAGCTGACCGTGGGCGAAAGGCCGGTATGAATTACCGCCTGAAGGGCCTGCAAAGCGAGGCGTGGAGTTCGGTTTCTGGACTAAAATGCCTTTTTTTGCAAGGGATTTAGCCATATGCTCTTATTTTTGTTGATCGGTATTCAGCGCGGACCAGGAAGACAGAACGGCCTTTAGTAAATGCCCTGCGCCCCGGCCGGCAGATCAAAAGCAGGAAAACCTCACATGCGACTATTCAGCCTTTTCAAACAGGAACTCGCCATTGACCTGGGCACTGCCAACACCCTCATCATTCAGGATGGGGAAGTGGTGGTGGATGAGCCTTCTATTGTGGCGCTGGACAACCGCACGGGCGAGACCATTGCAGTGGGCCGCCGCGCCATGCAGATGCACGAGCGCACCCACAAGGACATTCGCACGGTGCGTCCGCTCAAAGACGGCGTCATTGCCGACTTCCAGGCCGCTGAGAGTATGATCGAAGGCATGATCCGGATGATCAGTACGCGCCGCCGCTTGTTGTCGCACCTCAAGATGGTCGTGTGCATCCCCTCCGGCATCACTGAAGTCGAAAAGCGCGCGGTTTTTGACTCGGCGGATCACGTGGACTCCAAGGAAACCTACCTCATCTACGAGCCCATGGCTGCAGCCCTGGGTATAGGCCTGAATGTGGAAGATCCCGAGGGCAATATGATCATCGATATCGGCGGGGGCACTACGGAGATTGCCGTTATTGCTCTTTCGGGTATCGTGGGCGACCAATCCATTCGAATTGCCGGCGACGAGTTTTCCTATGATATCATGGAATACATGAAGCGGCAGCACAACCTGCTCATCGGGGAGCGCACCGCCGAACAGATCAAGATACACGTGGGCTCTGCTACGCACGAACTGGAGGATCCCCCCGAGGATTACCCCGTAAACGGCCGCGACCTGATGACGGGCATTCCCAAGCAGGTCAAAATCTCCTATTCGGAGGTCGCGCATGCCCTGGACAAGTCGATCGCCAAGATCGAGGACGCCATTCTGCACGCCCTGGAAGATACCCCGCCGGAATTGTCTTCGGATATTTTCAAGAACGGGCTCTACCTCACAGGCGGAGGCGCTCTGCTGCGGGCTCTGGACAAGCGCATTTCCCAGAAGACCAAGCTCATGGTGCACATTGCCGACGATCCCCTTCGCGCTGTCGTCAAAGGCACGGGCAAGGCCCTCGCCGACGTGGACCGCTACCGCCCTCTGCTCATCGACCGACGCAGCGTATAGCTCTGCTGTACTGATCACGAACACTATGCAAGGACTGCTTCAGTTTCTTCTTCGAAATCAATCTTTCTTTTTGTTCTTGCTGCTCGAGGGGATTGCCTTCCTGGCCATGGTGCGCTTTAATGCCCACCATCGCCATATCTTCTTTACCTCTGCGAATGCCCTCAGCGGGGCGCTGAGCGAACGGGTCGATCGCGTGGAGTCCTTTCTCAAGCTCGACGAAGAGGTGGATAGCCTGGCCGAGGAGAATGCCGTACTTCGCGCCCAGCTTCAGCGCATGCAGGCCTGGAGCGGCGAGGATCAGAGCCCGTTGCCGCCGGATACGAGCCGCCAGGTCTTTTCCTACCTGCCGGCTCGTGTGATCAGCAACTCGATCAGCCGGGAAAACAACTTTCTGACCCTGGCCCTGCCGGAAGGCCACGGCGTAGAGGCCGGCATGGGGGTGGTGAGCCGGTCTGGGGTTGTAGGTATCGTACAGAACGCCTCGCGCCGGTACGCTTCCGTAATGTCGCTGCTGCACCAGCAATGCCACATTTCCGCCAGCATCCACCAGAAAGAGGTATTTGGAAACCTCGGTTGGAAAGGCGGCGACCCCACTGTGCTGCAGTTGGAAGACGTGCCGTCCCATCAAAAGGTGGGGCCTGGTGATGTCGTGCAGACCAGCGGGTATTCCTTTATTTTTCCGCCCGGCATTCCCATCGGCGTCATCTCGGATTTGCGGCAGCCCGAGGGAAGCTACTTTTACGATATTGATGTGGAGCTGGCCAATAACATGGCCGGTCTGCAAACCGTGTACATTGTCCAACATCAAGACCTCGAGGAGCTCGACAGCTTGCGGGTACAACAGTATTGATGAGACCGGATATCCTGGCCAACGGGTTTCGCTTTATTTTGCTGTGCGCCTTGCAGGTGTTCATCTTCAAGGACCTGAATGTCGTGCTGGGGGGGCTGGTGCCACTGCACATTTTGCTGTATCCCCTCTTTATCCTGTTGCTACCCATTAAAATGCCGAGCTACGGCGTGCTGCTTCTGGGCTTTGCCACGGGCATGCTGATCGATCTTTTTTACGATTCCCTGGGGGTGCACACCAGTGCTACCGTTTTTTTGGCTTTCCTGCGCAAAGCCTCCCTGAATTTTCAACAACCCAAGGGGGGGTACAGCCGCGATCACCCCACTTTTCAGGACCAGTCGGTCGGCTGGTTTTTTCGCTATGCAACCCCCTTGCTTGCCCTTCATCTGCTTTTCTATTTTCTGGTGGAAGCCTTCAACGTCTACCTGTTTCCAATGGCCCTGCTCAAGGCTTTGGTCAGCTTTACAGCTACATTCGTTTTTGTAGCTTTGTACATGTTCATATTTAATCCGAAAGCCTAATCTGCGCAGCTCATGGCCGATAACTCATCCGGGCGCAAAACCTACATCCGCCTGCTTTTCGGGCTGGCTGCGCTGGTGCTGTGGGGGCAGGCTATGCGCTTGCAGCTTCTGGATCCCTCCTACGGAAAGCGCGCCGAAGCGACCACTATCGAGCAGATCACACTGTATCCGGCTCGCGGAAACGTCCTGGACCGCCACGGGAATCTGCTGGTGTACAACCAGCGCATGTACGACCTGTTGGCGGTGTACAACCGCATCGATCCCGAAATGGATACGGCTCGCTTTTGCCGGTTTCTGGGCATCAGCCGGCAAACGTTCGAAGAAAACCTGAAGAAGGATTGGACGGAACCGCGCTTTTCCAAATCGGTGCCTTTCGTGTTTTTGAGCAAGATTCCCGATTCCATATACACCCGTTTTTCGGAAGTACAGTACCAGTTTCCGGGGTTTTACGCTCAGCTGCGGCACGTTCGGGGCTATCCCCACCCCCACGGCGCTCACGTGCTGGGGGCCATACGGGAGGTCAACCAGCAGGAGATCGACTCTTTCCCCGAGTACAGTTTGGGCGATTACATCGGGGATGGCGGCCTGGAGCAGGCCTATGAGGAACACCTGCGCGGCCGCAAGGGGGTGCGGTTTGTGCTCAAGGACAACCTGGGGCGGGAAACCGGCGAATTCAAGGAGCGGAAGAAACAGCATCCCGAACTGGGCAGCCGGCTCCAGACCTCACTTTCCCTGGAGCTTCAGGCCTATGCCGAATCCCTGATGCAAAACAAAATAGGCAGTATTGTAGCCATTGAGCCCGCTACCGGCGAGGTGCTGGCCATGGCGAGCGCACCGGATTACGACCCCAACGAACTGGCCATCAGCCGAAACCGTGCGGAGGCCTACCGGCGGCTGCAAAGCGATCCCGGCAAGCCCTTTTTCGATCGCTCGGTCATGGCCCAATACCCGCCCGGCTCCCTGTTCAAGCCGCTCCTGGCGCTGATCGGCCTGCAGCTGGAAGCCTTCTCGCCCGAGATGGGCGTATCGTGCTCGCAAGGCTATGTGTACAATGGGCAACTGCTTACCGGATGCCATGCCCACCCCTATTGCGGCAACGTGGTGACGGCGATTCAGCATTCCTGCAATGCCTACTTCGTCACGGTCTTTCGGCGCATCGTGGACCGCCACGGCTTTCGAAACCCCGCACAGGGGCTGGATGAGCTCTACACCTATCTGGACAAGTTTGGGCTCAACCGCCGCCTCAGCAGGGATTTTCCCAGCGAAGAGAGCGGCTACGTACCCTCCTCCAGCTTTTTTGATCGCTGGTACAAGGACGAACGCTGGAATTCCATCTGGATCCGCTCCCTGGGCATCGGACAAGGTGAACTGTTGATGACCAACCTGCAGATGGCTAATGCCGCTGCCATGATCGCCAATCGCGGCTACTACTACCGCCCCCATCTGGTCACTCAGTTGAATCAAAGCAAATGGTTCGATGAGGAGCCGGTGGAGGTGGGCATCGACTCTGTGCATTTCGAGTTCGTCATCGAAGGCATGGAACGCGCCGTGTGGGGAGGCACGGCCCGCATGGCCTTCGTTCCGGATATTCGCGTCTGCGGTAAGACGGGGACGGCCGAGAATCCACATGGCAAAGACCACTCCATCTTTTTCGGATTCGCTCCCCGCGAAAACCCTAAGATCGCCGTGGCCGTTTATGTGGAAAACGCGGGCTTCGGAGGTACTTTTGCGGCACCTATTGCCAGCCTGGTCATGGAGAAGTGGATCCGGCTCAGCTGGAAAGACCTGGGCGTAGTGCCCCCGGAACAGCACCTGGATGGCGATATCCATCCGAGCCGCAAATGGATCGAAAAGCGCATGCGGGAGGCCAATCTGCTGGACCTGCCCTGAACGGCGCCCCGCGCCCTGCTTTATTGTTTATATCCTTTGTTATGATCGTATCAGCCATAGTTGCCGTGAGCCAAAATGGCGTCATCGGTAAAGACAACGACCTGCCCTGGCATCTGCCCACGGACATGAAATACTTCAAGCGCACTACGCTGGGGCACCACGTGATCATGGGGCGAAAGAACTTCCTGGCCATGGGCCGGCCCCTGCCCGGGCGCACCAACGTCGTCATCACCCGCAATCCGACCTTTACCGCCAACGGCTGCCTGGTGGTGCACTCCGTAGAAGAGGCCCTGCAACGGGCGGAACGGAATGGCGAAGAGGAGGCATTTGTCATCGGCGGGGGCGAGATCTACGCCGCCAGTATGGCCCTGTGGGACCGCCTCTACCTGACCCGGGTGGAAGCCGAAGTAGAGGGCGATGTTTTTTTCCCGGAATGGGAGGAATCGGACTGGCACAAGGTGCACGAGGAATCGTTCCCGGCGGACGAACAAAACGAATATCCATTCACCATTTTGCGATACGAACGACGCCGGACGAACGCATAAATTCCGTATTTTCATCAAGTGATGAAAGAGGAGTTTTTGCATTTTTTGTGGCGTTACCGGCGCTTCGAACTGGCCGACCTTCGCACAACGGAAGGCGAATCCCTGGACATTATTCACCCCGGGAACGGCAATGCCAATGCCGGCCCCGATTTTTTGCATGCCCGACTGCGCATTGGGCCCACCGAAGGGGCCGGGCATGTAGAAATACACCTGCGATCCAGCGACTGGCTCCGGCACGGCCATCAACGGGATCCGGGCTACGACAATGTGATCCTGCACGTGGTGGTGGAGGAGGACGAGCCCATACGCAACCGGGCCGGCCAGCGCATCCCTTGCCTGGCTCTG
>JAJDFU010000518.1 GCA_020528935.1 Saprospiraceae bacterium
CGAGATCCCCTCTGCCCGTAACCTCAGCGCGCTTTTCTGCCTATTCTGACCTTACCGGCTAATCTACCCTTCGCACCCGGATTCATCATACAACCCCCCCCCCAATTCCCTAATTTAGCCCCACACCTAACCAACGTCACCTAAGACCGACATCGATATTGCCAGAAAGGCCACCCTGCACGACATCCGGCAGATCGCTGAAAAACTCCATATCCCGGAATCCGACCTTCAGCTCTACGGAAAGTACAAAGCAAAACTTCCACTCCATCTGATCGATCGGGAGCGAGCGGCAACCCACAAGCTCATCCTGGTCACGGCTATTTCCCCCACGCCGGCCGGCGAAGGAAAAACAACGACTTCCATCGGGCTTACCGAGGGCATGAACCGCATCGGAAAGAAGACCACCGTCGTACTCCGGGAACCCTCACTGGGTCCGGTATTCGGAATTAAAGGCGGTGCCACCGGGGGCGGCTACGCTCAGGTCTTGCCCATGGAAGACATCAATCTGCATTTTACCGGGGACTTCTCGGCAGTAGAAAAAGCGCACAACCTGTTGTCGGCCATGATCGACAACAATATTCAAAGCAGGAAAAACAAGCTCGGCATAGATCCGCGCACGGTGTTGTGGAAACGGGTGATGGATATGAACGACCGGGCCCTTCGCCAGATCGTCGTCGGCCTGGGGGGCAGATCCAATGGGGTGCCCCGCGAAACCGGCTTCGACATCACCGCGGCTTCGGAGATCATGGCTATTCTTTGCCTGTCCGAGAGCATGAAAGACCTGAAAGACCGGCTCGGACGCATTTTTGTCGGCTTTACCTGGGACAAGCAGCCCGTTTTTGCCCGCGACCTGAAAGCGCCGGGAGCCATGGCCACCCTGCTAAAAGATGCGATGAAGCCCAATTTGGTCCAAACCATGGAAGGCAATCCGGCGATCATTCACGGCGGGCCTTTTGCCAATATCGCACAAGGCACCAACACCGTACTGGCCACCCGGATGGGGCTTACGCTGTCGGATTACGTCGTTACGGAAGCCGGTTTCGGAGCCGATCTCGGCGCCGAGAAATTCCTCGATATCAAATGTCAGAGTGCGGGGCTGAAGCCCGATGCCGTCGTGCTGGTGGCCACTATTCGGGCCCTGAAATACCACGGCGGAGTTCGTTTAAACGAGCTGAAAGAACCCAATCCGGAGGCCGTTTCGCAAGGGTTGGTAAATCTGGAGAAGCACCTGGAAAATGTAAAGCAGTTCCGGGTCCCTGTTGCGGTGGCCATCAATGTGTTCACCTCCGATACCGATGAAGAGATCCGGATCGTGAAGGAGCGGTGTGAAGCGCTGGGCGTGCAAGCCGTCCACACCGATGTGTGGGCGAAAGGGGGTGAAGGCGCCGAAGCACTCGCGCGTGTGGTGACCCACCTGGCGGATTCCGGGGAGGCTAACTTCAAGCCGCTATACGATTGGGCCAGCCCGGTGGAAGACAAGATCCATACTATAGCCACCAAGATCTACGGCGCAGCGGAGGTTGATTACGCCTCCCGGGCGAGGGCTGATTTGAAGCGCATCAAGGATCTCGGCCTGGAAGATTTGCCGATCTGTATGGCCAAAACGCAAAAATCCCTCTCGGACGACCCCAAACTGCTGGGACGACCCACCGGGTTTACCCTGAATGTACGGGAGATCGAATTGGCAGCGGGAGCCGGATTCCTGATCCCCATCACCGGCGATATGATGCGCATGCCGGGCCTGCCTTCCGAACCGGCCGCCGTCCACATCGATATCGATGAGGACGGGAACATTTCGGGCCTGTTCTGAGCAGGCGGTCCGTTGTGATTGTCCTTCGGTTTCGAATACCGCACACACGCAGGTGGGGCGCTTAGCCCCACTTGCCGTTTTATGCTGTGTTATGTCCAGTTCATTCTTTTCTTTACCAGGTGTATCCTACGGTCAAGTCAAAGCGCAGCGGATTGTGCCATTCCCA
>JAJDFU010000675.1 GCA_020528935.1 Saprospiraceae bacterium
CCTTTTTGTGGCTGCCCGCGAGGTGGTGGCCGGCTGGGGTGGAGGGGTGCCGGACCAAGTGCGGGGGCCGCCGAGTACGGGTACACCACCGGTGGGTTGCTGCGCGCTGTCGGCCGCTGCTTCCAGCAGCTGCTGAGGTGGTTCTGGGTCAATGCTCAGGTGGTCTTCTTCCTTCCTTTTGCGGTTGAGCAAAAAGAGGTCTTCGGTGAAGTAGGCCCCGTGCGCGTGCAGAATCTCGGCTTCGTCCCCGGCTACCTTCCTAATGCCGTCCAGTATAGTGACAATATCGGTGGTGTCGCGCGTAGCTGCCCAGGTGCCCAGCATGTCGATTTTGGTATCCGCCAGTGGGCCCACTACGGCAATTGTACCTTCTTTTTGGAGCGGGAGGGTGTTGTCGTTGTTTTTGAGCAGCACGCAGGATCGGGCGGCCAACTCCCGGGCGTAGGCGAGATGCTCGTCGCACAGCCAGTATTTTTCTGCCCGCTCTTCATCGTGGTACTGAAAGGGCTTGTCAAACAGGCCTAGTTTGTACTTGGCTTCCAGCACCCGGCGGCAGGCTTGGTCCACTTCGGCTTCGCTTACGATACCTTCTTTCACGGAGGCGCCGAGGGTGCCAATAAAGGATTGCCCGACCATGTCCATATCCACGCCGGCTTGCAGCGCTTTTGCGGCTACGGTTTGCAGGTCGCCCAGGCCGTGGTCCATCATCTCATTAATAGCGGTGTAATCGGTTACCACAAAGCCATCAAAGCCCCACTGTTCGCGCAGCAGCTCATTCAGCAGCCATTCGTTGCCGGTGGCGGGGACCATATCGATGACGTTGAAGGCCGTCATCACAGAACCCGCCCCTTCATCAATGGCCGCTTTGTAGGGCGGCAGGTAGTTTTGGAACATCGTAATCCGGCTCATGTCTACCGTATTGTAGTCCCGGCCCGCTTCCGGAGCGCCGTAGAGGGCGAAGTGCTTGACGCAGGCCATAAGCGTGTTCTCGGCCCTTAGATCGTCTCCCTGATAGCCGCGGACGTAAGCTTTGGCTATTTCGCTACCCAGGTAAGGGTCTTCCCCCGCTCCTTCGGCTACCCGGCCCCAGCGGGGGTCGCGTGAAATGTCGGCCATGGGCGAATAGGTCCAGTTGATGCCCGCGCAGCTGGCCTCGATTGCCGATATACGAGCCATTTTCTCGATGCGTGCGGGGTCCCACATGCAAGACATGGCTAAGGGGATGGGAAAGGTGGTTTTGTAGCCGTGTATCACATCGCGCCCGGTAATCAGGGGAATGCCCATCCGGGATTCATTTACGGCGGCTTTTTGGCTCTCGTAGCCCCAAGAGGAGCCGATGAGCCCCTGTTTGATGAACTCCACCCGGCCCTCGCCTTCGGTGATGACTTTGAGGTCACCTACACCGGAAGACAAGTTGAGCTGGCCCAGTTTTTCCTCCAGCGTCATTTTGCTCAGGAGTTCGTCAATAAATTCATCCATCTCCTGATCCTGGGCTTGTGCCAGGCCGGCAATCAGGAGGAAAAACAGAATAACCCTAATTTTCATGCTAATGAATGCTTGTTTGTAGTGTTCAGTTATTTGAATAATCGCGGATCCAAGGTACTGAAATCCGCTTATAGTCCGGCAAGTCAGGATAGGTGAAAAACGGTAAGCCGAAGTTCACAACTTTTGGCTTTGGCGGACCAGTAAGGCAGTATTTTGAAAGGGCACAACCCAAATACGCTCAGGTTGTGCCCTTTCCCCTCGTCTAGAATGTTCTATTCTCAGTATGCTCTACTGAAAGCAGATGGCAAAGAATTAATCGTTGCTCAATTGCGGCAGCAAATCGATTTGCGCCTGCGGGTACACGATAAACCGTTTGTCGTCGGTATAGGTCCGTCCAAGGTGGTTCAGTTCCTCCGTTCTGCCGTGGCGAACCAAGTCGTAGAACCGGATGCCCCATTCCATGGCGAATTCTGCGAATTTTTCATCCAGT
>JAJDFU010000409.1 GCA_020528935.1 Saprospiraceae bacterium
TTAATACCCATGTTCCAAGTACCCCATTTTCTATCCAACTGTATGTAGGTGACTTATAACCGTACACTAGTGTCTTTTCTTCATAATTCGATTTCAGGTATTGAACCCTCCTGTGGAGCTTGCAGGTTGGTATCACGGAAAATGCGTCCCCAAGTGGAAGTGGTATTCAGTCTAGAAGGTTATTCCCCGATTTTCAAGGTATAATGGCGATAAAACCAGGCCAATTTATCCTGAAAACCGAGAATACCGCTTCAAGTATAAAATAACTTTTAGGCCATTTCATACTTGAAACGTTATAAACAATACCCCCAACTATTGCGAGGTTGGGGGAGGTGAGCAGCACTTGAGATGAACCGACGATTTCCGGTTTTTGACCTTTCGAATCCCCGTATTATTTTGATCTGTTGCATTGAATTTTAAAACCGGCCAGGTCAACACCCATTTTGCCAGGTTCAAGTCTCCTCGTCTAACGAGTTGTTTCTGGCCTCAATCCAAAGGGCCAAAGTCCGGATTGGAAAGAAAGGCCGGATCGGACAGGGATTGTAAAAACAAAATCAAATCCTCCCGCTCCTGGGCGTTTAAGGAAAATCCTTGAATCCGGGTATCTTTTGCCGGATGGTTGCTCCCGCCGGAGGCGTAGTGGTCCAGTACGGCATCCAGGTCGGGCAGGCTGCCGTCGTGCATGTAGGGGGCGGTAAGGGCTACGTTGCGCAGCGTGGGCACGCGGAAGGCACCCATCTCCATGGGGTCGCCCGTGATGCGAAATCGGCCGTGATCCTCGTACTGCTCGTACAGCCCGTTGTTTCGATAACTGTTGTCGGTGAGGTTGAAGCCGCCGTGACAGCTGCCGCATTGGAGGCGATCGCTGAAGAAGAGTTCCATACCTCGCTGTTGGCTGGGATCCAGGGCCTGTTCGTCGCCCTGCAGATAGGCATCGTACGCAGCGGCCCCGCTGATCAAAGTCCGTTGAAACGCGGCGAGCGCCCGCACGATCACATAGGTACTCGGCTCGCGTTCATAGGCCCGCAGGCTGAGCGCCCTGTACAGGGGGATCTCCTTCAGCCGCTCGGCAGCCAGTATGCCCTGAAAGTCCATTTCCGCATGGTCCTCCAGGGGTACGGTGGCCTGCAGATCGAGCCGGATGACCCCGCCGTCCTTGTTCACTTCGTTCAGCCAGGCCACATTGGCCAGGGTGGGGGAATTGCGAAAGCCCAGCCGCCCGGCTATGCCCGGGCTGATCGGTTGATCATCGGCAAAAGCCAGATGCTGCTTGTGGCAGCTGGCACAGGAGATGCTGCGGTCCCGCGACAGAATGGGGTCGTAGAACAATCGCCGCCCCAGCTCGACTCGGGCCTCGGTGAGCACATTGTCTTCCGGAATGTCCGGATAGGGAAAATGCGCGGGCACTTCCAGCTCATAGGGCGTGAGGTCCAGCGGGGATGCCGGCTCCTCCTCCGGGCTGCAGGCCGGAAGGACCAATCCCAGCAGGGAGCCCCACAGAGCAGTAGCAATGATATTCCACCAGCAGATTCGGTTCATGGCAGGGCAGGTTGGCACCGGATGGAGGCCTTCCTTGGCATAAGGCCTCCATCCCAATGCGCAATTCGGTTATTCGTGGCCAAAGGTGATGGCCTGCTTCAGGTTGTTGACGTAGGTCTCTATCAAAGCCGTCTGATCGGGCGTGGTGTGAAACTTCGGCGTTGCCGGAATGTCAATCCCGGCAAAAAGTTGTTCCACATCCACGGTAAAGGCCAGCGGTTCGGTACCGCCCTCCATGTCCTTGTGCACCACAAACGAAAACTCGGTCAGATTCTCATCGTTGCCCAGGTGCATGGTGAAGCCTTCATCCAGCTCATCGACTACCCCGTCCTGGTTGCTGTCGTAGCGGCCATCGAAGCGGGTGAATTTGTAGCCGGTGTTCCAGTTCCAGTGCATGCTCGGCACCTGCTCGGACAGCGGGTCATCGGCCGGGCGGCTGGTGAAGTCGTCCCCGCTTTGGTTGTTGGCCTGGGGATCCACGCCCACGAAGAACATCGCCATGTGGTAATGGCCGTTGTCCAGCTCGGCGACCGGATAGGTGGTCTGATCGGCTTTCACCAGCAGGTATTTGTCTTCCACGCGGATCATGTCCCCTTCTTCCGGCATGAAGCGGATGCCGCCCAGGTAGAACTGCGCCACATCGAAGGCCATGAGGGTGTTGCCCAGGTTGTAGGTTTCGCCCAATTGGAAGTCCTGATCGCCTACGCGAAACTGGATCTCGAATTCGGCTTCGCTCACGGCGGGCTGATTGTCGTCATCGTCCTTGTTGCAGGCGAAGGATACAGCCAGCAGGCCGAGGAGCAGGATGGGAAAAAAGAACTTGGATTTCATAATTCTATTTTGAATTTGATGAAGTTAAAGGAAAAAGACATCGGGTTTTGTAATGTTGATTACAGAATGCGACATTCGATCAGGGAGCCGACCGAAACGTTCGGCGGACCTCCTGAAGGTTGCCCTCGTGGTCGTCGGCCTGCACCACCAGTTCGTAGGTGGCCCCCTTGGCCGGCGGCAGGGGGAAGTCTTGCTCAAAGCGCACCTCCTGCACATGCGTGTGCTGTTGTTCCAGCGTAAAGGTGGATTGGGAGGCCGCGTGCAACAGTTGTATGCTGTAGGTGTGCAGCTCCAGGTTCTCGCGGATGGTCACCTCAATAGGAAGAGCCTCCCCGGCGGGGTAGGTGCCCATTTCCAGAGGCGATTGTATGGTGATGCTCGGAGGTTCCTGATCGATCTGTGCGTCCTGTTTGGAACAGGCCAGGCTCAAAAGCGGGATCGCCAGGGCAAGAATCCGGTACATAGGTGATGGTTTTGAATCAAAAGAAATAGGTAAACTGTGCGCTGGCCCGCCATTGGGGGTCTACCTGACCGGCAGCCCAGTCGGTTGCCAGCGGCTGATGGAAAAAAGCACCCAGGCTGGTTCGCCCCTGCACCCACTGCAGGCCCAGCTCCGCAAAATGGGCCTGACCGCCACTTTCCGTCAGCAAAAAGCCGCGATCGGTATCTTTTCCCGCCCACTCTACATACCAGCCTGCTGACGGAAGCACCTTGCCCGCACCCAGGTCCAGCATGGCAAAGGCGCGGGCGGTGGCATTGAGCCGGTGGCCGAAGCGGAAGTCGTCGGCATTGGTCGTATTGTAGCGGAAAAGCAGGTCGGCCGAAAAGCCCCACTGATGATTGCTGACAGTGTAGGAGGAGGTGAGCAGGCCGTCCCAGCTACCCGAGCCCAGCTGGAAGTTGGGGTTCACGACCTCCTGCGGGTCGGTCAGGCGATGGTTGCCGGTGGGCGCTTTCAGGCCGGCACCGATCCACCATTGATGCTGCCAGCCCAGGCGGCTGCTGTCGCGCCACGGCAGGATGCGCACCCGGCCCAGTACGGAGATGTCCGACAGGCCGGCATGTTGCTCGGTAACGCCCTCGTGCTCCCGCCACAGAAAGCTCACGGGCAGCTGGGCCACGAGTTGAATGCGGGGTGCGATCGTCCAGCGGCCGCGCCATTCCAGGCTATGGAAGCGCTCCCGGGCCAAAAGCTCAGGTCGTTCCGGATCTACATGGGATTCATACCGGTGGTGAAACCAGCTCATACCCACATAAGACCGTTGCTGAAACGGGAAGAGGCCCACCGACATGGGCGTGAGGCTGCAACCGCAAACGTCGCAGGCTGCAGCGGAAAGGGCGGATGCCATAAAGGCCACCACCAGGAGAAGGCGCGTCCGATACATAAAAACGAAAAGGTGCTGGGTGAAAACGATGCGATCAGCTCAAGAACGTGTTATCCAGGCACCGGGGTGGAGCAAAAGGAGGATTGAGGTACAGCTGGCGCTTTGGATGGAGGTAATGCCAGCCTGAATACGCGCAAGGCCGGTACAGGAGAAGGGAAAGATCGTGTATAGCCGGCAGATACGGTTTAGTTTCCCAGTCCAGCGCGAGCTGGGGGGTGGGCACATCGTCCACGTCCTCCTTGATGACCTCGGTAAGCTTTTGATCGATAAAACACTGGCCGCTGCACAACAACTCGGGCTCGTCCAGATTAATGCAGTAGGTGCGCGCGATGTAGTCGCGCTGGGCTTCCAGAGCCAGCGACTGCAGGGGCAGGCGAAAGACCTGCACCATCAGGAGCAGCAAAACTGCTATGCCAAAACATGCGCGCATACGAATCAAAAGTACAGGTTTTTTTGCGATATGCACAAGCCCGTTCCGTCGGGGCTCCCCGGATGCGGATTATTTGACCGGTAGTATCCTTAAAACCGGATTAACCTTTCCACGCGCGTACATGCTCGGCTCAAAGTGGTTTGGGACTTCAAACCACTTCTTTGTCGGTATTACAGTCGCCTTTTATGAAGCAAAAGACGTAGCTTCGAAAAAATACCTACGTGTATGAAACGCATCTTCCAGTCGGCGATGGCCATCGCCATTCTCTTTGCGGTGGCAGCCTGCAGCAATTCCGCCAGGGAATCGGCCAACGAGACAACGGCGGCCCCGGAATCAGACCCACAGCCCATAGAGGCTTCGGCCCAGGATGGGCCCGAATACACCTCGGCCTACCTGTGCCCCATGCACTGCAAGGGCAGCGGCAGCGACCAGCCGGGTAAGTGTCCGGTTTGCGGCATGAACTACGTAGCCAAAGCCGACCTCAACAAAAAGGAAGGCCACAGCCACCACGGGCACGACCACGGGCACGGGCACGATCATTAGGTTAACCTGAGATTGGGGTTGAACTAGTCGCTGAATGTCAAAACTCCAGGTTGCAGAAGCTAGATGGGAGTAAGGCATGCTGACGCCCCTATACCCACTACCGGGAGATTGGATCCCGACTACCGTCAACTTTTCGAAATCGGCCATGCCCCACCTCGCGTTCACCCGGATTATTCACGGATTCCCGTGCAAAATGACGATAAATGGCGGAAAACGTGTCCATTTTCAACCCGGACCATTGCAACGTGTTGTGTACCCCAATGAGGGTGGGATAGTTACCGTAAGAATGGGATTGGCTCCTTTGTAACGGTTTGATTTTCAAATTTTTGAATTGGATAGCCTAAAGCCGGCAGTCACCAGGAGAAGCCGAAGCGGATATCTATCTGTACAAAAGGAGCTGAGGTATCATTCGTACTGAGTTCGGGTACGTCCTGGCGGGTAATGAAGCGATAGCCCCCCTCCACGCCCAGGCGCAGAACCTGGAAGACGTTGAGTTCCAGCCCGGCGGAGGGCTTGAGTACCCGCACGCGATCGCTGCGGTCGCCGGGCAGCATGACCCGGCCCGGACCCACCAGGAAGCCAATGCGCGGGTGGATGATCTTCTTTCCCCAGGGCGTAATGCCCAGCACGAAGCCGTTGTATTTCAGCTTAAAGGGAAGATCGCCCGCCGTGCCGTTCTGCAGGAAATCGCGCTGGCGATACCCGCCCCATCCCATGAAGAGCAGCCGGCTGAACTCCAGGCCGCCGTAGCCCCCCTGAATGTTGGGCACTTCATTGCCGTAAAAGCTCATGTTGAAATTGTACGCGCCCCACACGCCGCTGAGGCGCAGGTCGCCAAAGATCGTCTGTTCGCGCTGGGCTGCTGCTTCGGTCCAGAGCAGCAGTAGAAAAACGGGAAGTATCCAAAAACGCATAGTCGTTGGGGATTTTGGATAGAGGATGTCCGCGGGGGCAGCTTACCCCTACGATTCAGGGGCGCAAAATGATAAACCGGCGCGTGAGCAAAGTCTTTCCCCGAGCATCATGCCAGCTGTAGAGGTCAGTCCCTCTGCGCAAGCCTGAGAGATCGACCCGCTCGGTGCGCTCGCCGTCGAGGAAGTCCGGATACGGCCCGGGTTACTGCACCAGTACGGCGAGGCGGCGCAGGGACTAG
>JAJDFU010000503.1 GCA_020528935.1 Saprospiraceae bacterium
TTGGGTTGTGCGGGTGGAGTCGGTCAAGGATGCCCTGCACCTGGCCAAAAAGCGAGCCGTAGAGCCGGATCTGCTCAAGGGGTCCTTTTGGGATCAGCTGCTGCCCGCCTTGCTCGGGCCCAGTGAACCGGACAGCCGGGAGGATACGCGTTTATGTGGGGGGCTGCCTTCCGAGGTTATACCCGAAGAAACGAAGGAGGGGGAAGCCGCCCGCGGAGGGATCGACACCTCCGACGATTTGGCAGACTACGGCCTCGGGGACATAGATCTGGGGCATCTGATTTCCCCCGACGAATAATGCCGTTAAAAAAAATTGCAGCCCTTGATTTTTTAATCGTACAACGCGAGTCTTATGCCTACGCTTTGGAACCGCCTGGAAATGCGGGCACGCAGCGATCAGTTTGACGAGAGCCTGCGCAATACTTTGCACGATCCCTACTGGACCCTGTGCCGACAGTGGCAGAGCGGCGAATTTGAAGCGACGGACAACGGTTCACCAGCCGAAGTGCGGCTGCGCTGGTCGTCCTATCCCTTGCGGCGCTATTCCCTGGCTGGAAAAGCTTTTGCCGGCTATGCGGACCACCAGCCCCTGGAAGCGGCCGTGGAACGCGTAAATATGCAGCCGGGGGTGCCCTTGCGCATCGAAATGGGGCGCCACCTGGTTCGCCTGCTCCGCGAGGCCCTGGGCAACGCAGCGGATGCCATCCTCGAAGCGCTGCGGCAGCGACCAGAACTCCGCTTCCGCCTTCCCGATGAAGGTACGGCAGAGGCCCGGCAACGAAATGCACATCTGCTCAGCAACCGCCGCCTGCAGAGTTGGATGCATGCGGCTGTGCAATCGGGAGCCCTCGACGGCGGCGCGCTGTATGCTCAGCTGAAGAGCGGAAAAGCACTGTCCGATTTTCTGGATGCCCCTTCCCAAGCAGCCGATGCGGTGGGTGCGGATTGGATGGGCTGGTTCGAAAACCAGTACAACCAGCCGGACAGCGAGCAGGCCGACGCCTGGCTGCCCGGCCGCCTGGAGTACCAATTCGAAGTAGAGGCCACAGGCCGCGAGGGCAAACCGGTGCGAATGGGGGCGGAAGAATACTACGAAGGGCGAATGGATTGGTATTCTTTTGCGTACAGCGGCAGGTCAGCAGAGGCAGCGCCGGTCGACGCCACGGCTGAAACCTATATCCAGCAACGCATTCCGGCTCAGGTGGAATACCCCGGCATGCCGGGCGCCCGCTGGTGGGAAATGGAAGACGCACAGGTCAACCTGCTGGCCGTGGAGACCGGTGGCGCCCAGTCGGGCCGCCTGGCCCTGATGGAGTTTGGGCTCATGTACAGCAACGACTGGTTTGTGCTCCCCCTGCGCGTGCCGGCAGGCGCCCTGCTGGATGTGCAGGAGCTGGAAGTGCGGGACGTCTTCGGGCAGTGGTCGTCCGTGAAACACTACCGGCAAACCGACGATCCGGTGGAATGGGTTTTCTTCGGACTGGCAGGCCGCGACGCTTCCCCCGCCGAGCAGGAGTACCTCTTTTTGCCCCCTTCGGTTGTGGATCTGAAAGAGAGCCAGCCCACAGAGGAAATCTACCTCGCCCGCGACGAAATGGCCAATATGGTCTGGGGCATCGAGCACTACATCACCGATGGGGTGGACGGCGCCCGGGAAGGCAATGCGGCCGCCCTGAATGTGGCGACCTACTTGCAAAACCTGTCCGATGAGCGCACGGATGGTGCGGAACCGCCCCCCTCGTCCGAAAATGAGGCCTTGGTCAAATACACCCTCGCCACCCGGGTTCCCGAACACTGGATTCCCTTCCTGCCTGTGCAAATCGAGAACGGCAATGGCGCCATCCGGCTGCAGCGGGCCGCCATGCCCCGGGTGTATCCGCAGCTGAAGATCGAGCGCGTGCGGCCGCGCACCAGCCTGCTGCGGCAGGGGCTGGACCAGGCCGATTGGGCGCCCTATTTCCTGTACGAAGAAGAGGTGCCTCGCTCCGGCATCCGCGTGACGCGCACCTGGCAACGGGCGCGCTGGCACCAGGGGCGCGTGGCCCTGTGGAGCGGCTACCGCAAACAAAACGGCCGCGGCCAGGGCAACAGCGGGCTGCGCTTCGATCTTCTGGTGGAGAAAGCGTAAGGTATGGCCCATTGAAGATACCGTTCTTCAATATCTGGGAAAAGGCCGGGCTTTCCGTTCCATCCATCATCCCTTCAGCGAACGAAGTAGTTGCCATACCCGGAGCAGGATTATCCTGACGATCCTGCGGATGTCAGCACTAAAGACCCTGACATAAGTGGTTGAAAACAAGCTTGTTTTCAGCCACTTATCGTCATTAGTCACGGACACCCATGAATAATCCGGGGCAATTGGCTTAGCCTAAAACCAGGCATTTTCCTACGAGCGGTATGACCAGCTTGGACCACATCGGGGGCATTATGGTTCCGTTTTTTTTGAGCCGGAATGCGTACCCCCCTTTTCTCAGCGCCCGGGGGGTACACCCGCTCCGTATGCCTACGGCAGCAGGCTATTCGTCACCAGCTCGGCGGCTTGCAGGGGGTGGCTTTCCAACTCGTGCTGTTTCAGCCAGTTCAGGAAAACCTGCACCCGCTCCGGGTCCATACGCCCCCACTTATCCGCATCGCCAAAGTAAGGGGCCGAATACGCCAGGCTCCGGTCCAGGTCTATATGGCGGTCGCTTGCGGGTAAGAACGGAGCGAGCAGGCCGGCACCTTCGGCCGGCTCTGCCCGGGCAAACAGGAAGCCCTGCTTGCTGGCGGCCAGGAACCGGGTTAGGGCCTCGCCCTGTGCTTCCAGCTTGTTCTCATCGGCAGCCAGTACCGGCGAGTAGCTGTACGGGATGCCGTAGTCCTTCAGGTTGAAAGCATTCAGCTCCACGCCCCGGGATTCGGCTTCCACGCCTTCCCAGTTCAGAAAGATCCAGGTGGCGTCGGCCCGGCCCTGCAGGATGGTGTCCCAGATGCCCAGCTTGTCCGGATAGCTGATGCGGAGGTCGCCCCGGCCACCGTCGTTCCGGATCATTTGCTGTACGATGGCGTCCTCGTAGCGGGCATGGTAGGAAGCGTAGGTCTTGCCGTCCAGGTCTTTGGGCGAACGGATGTCGCTGTCGGGTCCTACAGCAATGGCGCTGAGGTCTTCCTGTAGCAGTGCGGCAATGGCTTTCAGCGGAAAGGGCTCTGCCTTGGTGCGGTAGCTGATCACGCTCTCCATCGGGCAGAGGGCGAGGTCGGCCTCGCCGCGTTCTACCTTCTTGGCCGGAGTGATCTGATAGTTGTCGGCCGCAGGGTCCAGCAGTTGCACGTTCAGCCCGTGTGACTGGAAAATCCTCTTCTCCCGGGCCACGAAAAAGCCGATGTGATTGATGTTGGGTGTCCAGTCCAGTGCCAGGGTCAGCTCGGTCATAGCGGGTTTTGTCCTATCCTACATGACCATCCGCGAATATGTTGACAGCCAGGCTCTCCATTTTCAAATCGCGGGCCCGAAACGAAGGAATAACTACTGCTGCAGGCTCAGAGGAAGCCTCTGAGGGCGAGAAGCCGGCCTGGATCAACTCAGGGCCGGATTCTTGGCCCGCTTGCGCTCGTGTTCCTTGAGCAGGATCTTCCGGAGCCGCAGTGAGTCGGGCGTGACCTCCACGAACTCGTCGCTCTGGATGTACTCCAGGGCTTCCTCCAGCGTGAAGCGTCGCGGCGGCACCAGCTTGGTCTTGTCGTCGGAGCCGGAAGCGCGCATATTGGTCAGTTTCTTGGTCTTGGTGAGGTTGACCACCAGGTCGCCGGCCCGGCTATTTTCGCCCACCACCTGCCCTTCGTAGATGGACTCGTTGGGGCCGATGAAGAAAATGCCGCGATCCTGCAGGTTGTTGATGGAGTAGGGGATGGAGGTGCCCGTTTCCATGGAGATCAGGGAGCCGTTGATGCGGCCGGGGATGTCGCCCTTGTGGGGCTGGAACTCCAGGAAGCGATGGGTCATGATGGCCTCGCCGGCCGTTTGCGTGAGCATCTGGTTGCGCAGGCCGATGATGCCGCGGGAGGGGATCTCGAAGCGGAGCAGCATGCGATCGCCCTTAGGTTCCATGGACAACATGACGCCTTTGCGGCGGGTCACCATGTCGATGGCCGTGCCGGAGATGGACTCCGGGATGTCGATGGTGAGTTCCTCCACCGGCTCGTGCAGCTGGCCGTCGATGCGCTTGGTGATCACCTGCGGCTGACCGATCTGCAGCTCGTAACCCTCGCGGCGCATGGTTTCGATGAGGACGGCCAGGTGGAGCACCCCGCGGCCGTACACGCGGAAGGTGTCGGCCGAGCCGGTCTCTTCCACGCGCAGGGCCAGGTTTTTCTCCAGTTCCTTCTCCAGGCGTTCCTTGACGTGGCGGGAGGTCACGAATTTGCCTTCCTGCCCGAAAAAGGGCGAGTCGTTGATGGTGAATACCATGCTCATAGTGGGCTCGTCGATGGCGATGCGCTCCAGCGGCTCGGGTTCTTCGGCATCGGCCACCGTATCGCCGATCTCAAAACCCTCCAGCCCGGTGAGGGCGCAGATATCGCCGGCCTCCACCTGGTCCACCTTCACCTTTTCAAAACCCTCGAACAGGTACAGCCCGCGAATGCGGCTCTTCACTATACTGCCGTCGCGCTTGCAGAGGGCCACCGTCTGGCCGTCCTTGAGCCGGCCGCGGTGCAGGCGACCGATGGCGATGCGGCCGATGAAGTTGGAGTAATCCAGAGAGGTGATGAGGAGCTGGGGCGTTCCCTCTTCCACCTGAGGCGGCGGGATGTGCTCCAGGATGGCGTCCAGCAGGGGCAGAATGTTGTCGGTCGGCGTCTTCCAGTCGTGGTCCATCCAGCCGTACTTGGCCGAGCCGTAGAGGGCAGGGAAGTCCAGTTGTTCTTCGCTGGCGTCCAGGTTGGCCATCAGGTCGAACACGGCCTCGTGCACCTCCTCGGGGGTGCAGTTTTCCTTGTCCACCTTGTTGATCACTACAATGGGCTTGAGGCCCAGCTCGATGGCCTTTTGCAGCACGAAACGGGTCTGCGGCATGGGCCCCTCGAAGGCATCCACCAGCAGCAGCACGCCGTCGGCCATATTGAGCACGCGCTCCACCTCGCCGCCGAAGTCGCTGTGGCCCGGCGTGTCGATGATGTTGATCTTGGTGTCCTTATAGCGGATAGAGACGTTCTTGGCCAGGATGGTGATGCCGCGCTCGCGCTCCAGTTCGTTGCTGTCCAGGATAAGCTCGCCCGGCGTCTCGTGCTCCTGAAAGAGGCGGCCGGCCAGGATCATCTTGTCCACCAGGGTGGTCTTGCCGTGGTCGACATGGGCGATGATGGCAATGTTGCGGATCTGCATGGAAGAAGTGCCTTTTAAAAAGAAAGTGCAAAGGTACGTCGCTTTTGGGTGGGGAGCACGGGAATTACTGCCCGGACATCTGATATTTTTTGGAATGGGAAGAATCAAATGCCATTTGGCCGCTGCGGTGAAATGCCTTCAATAATGGGAAGATCGAAAATACAGACGCCCAAAACCCCGATCGTTCAAAGGAATAGCAAAAAGCCGCATCCCATATTTTTTATTGGAGAATTTAGGCGTTTGAAAATATTTAATACGCATCGTGACCAAAACTATGCAGACCTCCTAAAAAAAGCCCGAACCGAACCGGCCATCCGGGCGCTGATCGAATGGTCCGAACAACATGGACCGTATGTTATACAATTAATATATTTCTTGTATTCCGAAAACTTCAATTTTTAGAATAAGCCTCTGGTATGTTCCTTGAAAAACCATTACCCGTTTTGCCATTCCCGCCATCCTTGCTGGAAGAATTTACCAGCTGACAGCAGGAACCGCTGGCCTGGCCTTTGCACG
>JAJDFU010000649.1:0-6812 GCA_020528935.1 Saprospiraceae bacterium
TTGCCTGTGTCTGTTCTGTTGCCTCGTCGGTTATGGTCCGTCTCCCGTCGGCACCAACGGCTGGGCGTTCGAGCTGCGTCCCCTGTAGGAACCCGCCGACTTGGACGGGTACGGCATTACCGACTTTTTTGCCAATACGGTACCCGCTTCGCTCTTTATCCCTTCCCCACCGGAAGACTGTAATGAGCCCGTGACCTATTCCATCAACCGGACAGGCGATCCGCCCCATCCCGACAGTACGAGTCTGACCGTCACCTGCGCCGATCTCGGCCGGCTGGACGTAGAAGTGTATGCCTGGGACAGCGCTTTTAACCCGGAGGCCCAACAACCCGACGGGAGCCTGGGCGGCCCCAACTTTGCCTTCTGCCGAACGTTTCTGGAGGTGCAGTCCAACTTATTCCCCTGTGACCAGCCCGCACCTTTCCTCGGCGGCCTTATCGCTACGGAAATCGCCAGCCCCGTGCAGGACGTTCAGGTGCAACTCAGCGGGCTGGATCCGCAATCGACCTTCACCAATAGCGAGGGCATCTACCGGCTCGACAACCTCAGCCCGGGAGAAGACTACACCATTTTCCCCTCGCTGGATCGCGATCTTCTCAACGGCGTGTCTACCCTGGACCTGGTACTGATCCAGCGCCACATCCTCGGCATCGAAACCCTGGACTCCCCCTACAAACGCATTGCCGCAGATGTAAACCGCTCATCGACCATCTCCACGATCGACCTGGTCATCCTGCGCCGACTGATCCTGGGCGTAGATGAAACCCTGGCCGGAAACACCAGCTGGCGCTTCGTGGATGCGGCCTTCCAATTTCCGGATCCGGATGATCCCTGGGCCACCCCTTTCCCGGAACTCATCAACATCAACAACCTGGCCGGATCCGATAACCAGTTGGATTTTACGGCCGTAAAAGTGGGCGATGTCAACAACAGCGCCCAGACGAACAGCACCGGCATTCAGCTTCGACATGAGTCCGAAGCCGCTCCGGTGCAGCTGGTCTTGCCGGAAGTTTCCTTTAAGGCTGGCGAACAGTTGCACCTTCCCTTCCGCATGCCGGAACCTGCATCCTGGGAGGGTGGCCAGTTTACCCTTCGTTTCGATCCGGAAGTTCTGGAATACGAAGGGCTGGAACCCTTCGCGGCCGGAGAGGCTAATTTGGGGCTGACCCGAAAGCGGAAAGGGGTATTGACCTGCAGCTGGGATCGCTACAGCCGCCGGGTAATGGACGGACAACATCTATTCACCCTTCAATTCCGGGCCAGGCAAGGAGGGCGGCTGTCCGGCGTCCTGCGCCTCGAAACGGAGCCAGTAAAGCCCGAGCTCTACGATGCCCGCTTGCAGGCACATCCGCTGGTACTGGCATTCACCGGCAACACCCACCGGCTGAGGCTGGACAAGCCCCGCCCCAATCCCTTCCGCGATCAGACCTGGCTGGATATGCATCTCCTGCCCGGCGAACCGGCCGTGCTGCGCCTGCGCGACAGCTACGGGCGCCTGCTTCGCGAAATCCAACTGCCCCCCGCACAAGAGAGCCTGCACCGGTTCGCGGTCCGGGCCGATATGCTGCCGGCAGCCGGCGTCTATTTTGCCGAGCTTCTGCAGGGTAAGGAGCGTGCAATACAAAAACTGGTGCGCCTCTAGCGAAGAAAAAACAAAACCCGCCTCTTGAGGCAGGCCTTGTTTTCACTACACTTGATAAAACAGCTCCTGAGGCAGCACACGGGCCGCCCAACCCTAGTCTTGGGGCACCGCCATTACGAAGTCGATTTCCGGCCGGGCGATCAGCTTCTGGAACCGTTCAAAGACCTCCGGTGCAAGAGACCGCTCCCGGGACTGCTCCTCGCCGGCCGGAATACCGAGCTGCTCGAAAAAAGTCTCGAATCCGCTGGGCGCGTGAATGTTGAGCCACTTGGCGGGCTGGTCGGATGCGTTTCGAAAAGTGTGTACGACGTTTCTCGGCAGCGTGATGTTCTCTCCGGCTCGAAGAATTTTCGACTTTCCGTCTACCATAAACTCAAGTTCCCCTTCTAATATGCCGAAGGTTTCGTCACATTCCGCATGGGAATGCGGCGGGGGGCCGTCCATGCCTGCAGGGGTTTCTCCCATCATTAGGGCAAAGGCAGGGGTCACGGCAATCGGAGTCATCAAATGGCCGGTCACCCACATCGACTGGTCGTAGATTTTCATAAGATAAGCATTAGATGTTTTATGAGACAAATGTATCATAATGAAACAAAAATATCAAATTTTCGTACCTTCCATGGACAGAAAAAACCTCGCATGGCGAATCCAGATTTTTCGACCGGTCGAATCAATCAAAAAAAGCGAACCCGGGAAGCCTTATTAAAAGCAGCCCGGCGGTTGCTGCAGCAGCAAAAGTCCCTGACGATTGAGGCGGTAGCCCAGGAGGCTTTGGTGTCCCGGGCGACGGCCTATCGCTACTTCTCGGATGTGGATGTGTTGGCGCAGGAGGCCGTCATCTCCACGGGTCTGCCGGAAGTAGAACACATACTGGACCAGCTCCCGCCGGGCAGCCCGGCCGAACGCCTGGCCAGATGTCAGGAACTGACCTGGGACCTCAACGAGCAGATGGAGCCCGAGTTTCGCAAGTTCCTGAGCCTGGCCGTACTGAAAAACATCAATCCCGCCTCCAGTCAGGAACTGCGCGGCAATCGCCGCCAGGAACTGATCGCCCGGATCTTGGAGCCGATAAAGGAAAACTATAAAGCCGAAACCTATCGAAACCTGGAGCTCAGCCTCTGTGTGTTCGTCTTCAGCATCGAAGCGCTGCTGGTAATGAAAGACGTTTGCCGGCTCGATGGCCAGGAGGGAAAAGCCGTCATCAACTGGGCCGTCCGATGCCTGCTGAAAGGCAGTAAGCGCATGGAAGAAGCCGGGAACTAAATGGCGAGGCAAGTATGAAGCCCTGAAATCCCCCTACCCCAATCGTTCCAGCACCTCGTCCGGCGGAATGCACGGCTCGAATTCGTCGATGAGAAACATCAGCGCCTGCGAGATCTGGCCCTGGATCTGATGATAGCAGCGATCGGACTCCAGCCCCCGGCGCAGGAGAAATTGCCGGTATTCGGATTTGAACTGGCCCGACAACAGGATCAGGTCGTTCTGCGTCTGCGAATCGGCCGCCGCCAGATAGACCTCCTTTTCCAGTAGCTTCTCCGCCTTGCCCTCCGCAACCAACTCCTTCATCCGCCGGCGCAAGAGCGAAAGGGCGTCTTCTGCCTCTTGCCGGCGCTCCCGATGGAGCGATTCCTGTTGCTCAACCAATTGATTTAGCTGCCGGAGCAGGGTATGACTACCCGATACTTGCCGCAGTTGATGCTCCAACTCCCGCACTTCGCCCGGGTGCAAAAGGTGATCCTGAGCGAAAGCATAAGCCAGAAGGGACTGCTCCGTCGTCGATTCTTCCCCGGTTTGTGGCCGGAGCAATTTACCCGTCATATCCACCAGGTAGTCGGTAAGCCGCCGGGTGGCGGGATGGCCTTCCTGAAGGGGGATCAGACCGCTGCGCAGCCGTTCCAGCACCAGCTTGAGCCCCTCTTTCTCCGCGTGCATGCGGATGAGGTTGATCCGCAGGTCCCGCATCAGGTCGTTCTCGTAAGCCGATTCCCCGTGCCGGGCAAACCAAAAATGGGTAGGCGAACTCCCGATCCGACGCTTGCCGTAATATAGATGTAACCCGTCGGCCGCCCAGTCGTCTATGCGCTGTGCCTCGGGATTTTCAAAGCTCGGCAGGCTTTCATCCGTAGTGCCGATGTACATCAAGGGGGCACCGGAGCCGGTCCAGAGGCGGTTGGCCTCCCCAAGGTATTCGGATGCCGTCGTGCCATTCAGGTAGCGCGTAGCCATGACCGGTCCGATACCGGCCAGGGGAAGGGGAGCTTCCCCATCGGCCGAGGCTCGTTCGCTGGCCTGCACCGGATAGCCCGCCAGCTGGCGGATCAGCTCCCAGTAGTATTGCTGTACCTCTTCCGCGCGGGGAATGCCCTGGAGGTTGATGTCAAAGAGAAAGGTAACCTCCAGCCGGGTTGCGATGCCGGTACCGCCGAAAAAGCGCCGGAGTACCGTAATGTCCTCGGCCAGAAACTTGCGCGACCGGTCGGACAGCGCCGAGAGCGAACCGTCAAAGGTAAAGGCGTGATGCGCATCGCAGTAGGTGTTCTCCCCCACCCATTCGCCCCAGTAGTCGGTGGTGCGGTCGCAGATGGGGCCGAAATAGCGCACATAGTCCCCGTCCAGGGCCGAGGGGTTGGGCCAGGCCGGCCGGGACAAGCGATGGTGGTCCTGCGGCAGAAAAGCTCGAATGTCCCCGATGGGAAAGACCAGGGTCAGAATATTCTCCGTCATAAAAAAAGGAGGGCCAGGAAAACAAAGTCCATTGGCCCCAAACAGCTGTTTCTTGCTTGCTTGCTTGCTTCCAAAATACAGTTTTTCCTTCAAAAGCCAATCCCCGTCCGGAATTCCGGCCAATCCACCGAATTTTCTTTTCTTAATCTCTTGACAAATTAGGTCAGTTGTTCTAATTTAGCGGCAAATTATTAGAACACACTTGTCAAACTCCACCAAAGATCGCATTCTGAACACGGCCATTCGCCTCTTCAATGAGCGGGGCATGGCTGCCGTAAGCCTGCGCGAAATCGCCGCGGAGGTGGGCATCAGCCCGGGTAACCTGGCTTATCACTTCAAAAATCAGGATGCCCTGATCGAGGAGGCCTTCCACCGCATGCAGGCGGAGCGGGACGCTATCCTCAGCGGGGTGCAGCAGATCCCTTCCTTTGAGAACATCAACGAGCAGATCCCTCCCCTGCTGGACATCGCTCAGCGCTACCGCTTCCTGCATCTGGATACGGTCCATCTGTTTCGCACCTACCCCGAGATCGCCGAGCTTCAACGCAGCTATTTCGAGAATTCCATCGCCTATGTGCGGGCCGTGATCGATCATTCGGTAGGAGCAGGCACCTTCAGGCCGGAGCCGAGAGCCGGTCAATACCAGCGGCTGGCCCATACCGTCTGGATGCTCATGACCTTCTGGCTGGAGCAACAGGCAGTGCGCGGCCGCAAACAGCTCGATGTGGAGTCCGTCCGGCAGACGATCTGGGACCTGGTGCTGCCGAACCTCACGGAAAAAGGGAAAAAGCAGATCAAAGGCGTTTACGCCCGATTCCCCGTCCATTAACAAAAAAATGAACCCAAAGCGTGCAGCCACTGACTTCAAATAGCAATCCCAAATCGGCGGCCTACCGGGAAAACCTGGCGGGCATGACGGCCCTGGTGGAGGAGTTGGAAGCCAGACTGGAAGAGAGCCGCTTTCAGGGCAAGGACAAGCACATCGACAGGGCGCGGAGCCAGGGCAAAATGCTGGCCCGCGAGCGACTGGAGCTGCTGCTGGATCGCGACAGCCCCTTTCTGGAACTGCTGCCCCTGGCCGGGCTGGGCGGCAAGGGCTTCGGGCCGGGCGGCACCACCGTGGGCGGCATCGGGCTGGTGAGCGGTCGCCTGTGCATGTGCATCAGCAATGTGGGTACCCACAAGGGCGGATCGGTAGATTACGCCACCTTGCAGAAGAGTCTCCGCCTGAGCGAGATCGCCTTCGAGAATGAGCTGCCCTGCATCAACCTGGTGGAGTCGGCCGGTGCCAACCTGCCCGAGCAGGAGCGCATCTTCAACTACGGCGGGGCCAGCTTCCGCGAGATCACCCGCCGCTCCAAGGCCGGTATGCCCACCATCTCCGTGGTCTTTGGCAACAGCACAGCCGGCGGGGCCTATGTGCCCGGCATGAGCGATTACGCCATCTTCGTCAAGGATCAAGCCAAGGTCTTCCTGGCCGGACCGCCCCTGGTGAAAATGGCCACCAATGAAGTGGTGGACGACGAAACCCTGGGTGGGGCCGAAATGCACAGCACCGTCAGCGGCGTGAGCGACTACCTGGCCCGCGACGAGCGCGAGGGCATCCGCCTGGCGCGCGAGATCGTGGCCCGCCTGCGGCCGCCGCGCACCCACTTTCGGCCGGAGGGCCTGCCCGATCCGCCCCGCTATCCGGCCGAGGAACTGCTGGGCATCCTCCCGCCCGATGTGCGCAAGACCTTCGATGTGCGCGAGCTCATCGCCCGGGTAGTGGACGGCTCGCGTTTTCACGAGTTCAAGCCCGGCTGGGGCAGCACCCTGGTCACCGGCTTTGCCGATGTGCACGGCTATCCCGTGGGCATACTCGCCAATAACGGCGTGCTCTTCAGCGAGTCGGCCAACAAGGGCGCGCACTTCATCCAGCTGTGCAACCGCCAGGAAGTACCCCTCGTATTTTTTCAGAACATCACCGGCTTCATGGTGGGCAAGGAATACGAGCGCGGCGGCATCATCAAGCACGGCGCCAAACTCATCAATGCCGTGAGCAACAGCGAGGTGCCCGCCATCACCTTTATGATCGGAGCCAGCTACGGCGCCGGCAACTACGCCATGATGGGGCGGGCCTACCAGCCGCGCTTCCTCTTCAGCTACCCCAATAGCCGCATCGCCGTGATGGGCCCCGAGCAGCTCAGCGGCGTGATGGAGATCATACAACGGGAAGCCGCCCGGAAAGCCGGCATCCCCTACGACGAAGCGCAAGGGAAAGCCCTGCGCGAACACATGATGCAGGACGTCGCCAAAAAATCGGACGCCTGGTACAGTACCGGTCAGCTCTGGGACGACGGCCTGCTCGATCCCCGCGATACCCGCCACTACCTGGGCTTCTGCCTGGCCGTGGTCAACAACGCCCCCATCGGGAGTAGCAACCGGTACGGGGTGTTTCGGATGT
>JAJDFU010000649.1:6912-13910 GCA_020528935.1 Saprospiraceae bacterium
AATCGCCATCATCGGCGCCGGCTGCAGCGGCATCACGGCCATCAAGAACTGCCTGCAGGCGGGCATCCAGGACGTGGTCTGCTTCGAGCAGAACAGCGAGGTGGGCGGCAACTGGATCTACACGGCCAGTGAGTCGCACTCCAGCGTGTGTGAGACCACGCACATCATCAGCTCCAAACACCTGAGTGCATACCTGGACTTTCCCATGCCGGAGCACTACCCCGATTACCCCAGCCACGATCAGGTGTTGGCCTATTTTCGCTCCTACGCCCGGCACTTCGGCCTGTACCCCTACATCCGGTTCAACACGCGGGTGGAGCAGGTGACCAAAGTGGAAGGCGAGCGCTGGCAGGTGGAGCTGGCGGATGGCGAAACGCAGGTGTTCGACTACCTCTTCATCGCCAACGGGCACCACAATGCGCCGCGCCATCCCGACCTGCCCGGCGAGTTCACCGGCGAATACCTGCACTCGCACAACTACAAGACCGCCGAACCGTTCCGGGACCAGCGCGTGCTCGTCATCGGCTCCGGCAACTCGGGCTGCGACTGCGCCGTGGAGATCAGCCGGGTAGCCGAACACGTGGCCATCAGCATGCGGCGGCCGCACTACATCATCCCCAAATTTTTCCTGGGCCGCCCCACAGACACCTTCAACAAGGGCCTTGTTCACCTCCCGCGCCCTCTGGCCGAATTCTTGCGCAAGCTCACCCTGCGCATCCAGGTGGGCGACTACCGCGACTACGGCATGGACCGGCCGGACTTTCCGGTCACGAAAGACCACCCCACCCTCAACTCGGAATTGCTCTACAAGATCCGCCACGGCAAGGTGCACCCCCGCAAGGGCATCGCGAAGATCGAAGGCAAGGCCATCACCTTCGCCGACGGCACCACCGAAGAATACGATACCCTTATAGCCGCTACGGGTTACCGGATCGCCCTGCCCTTCTTCGAGCGCGACTTCCTCAACTACGAGGAGGCCGATCGCGTGCCCCTCTACCTGCGCATGTTCCATCCCGATCACCCGACCCTCGTCTTCATCGGGCTGGTACAGCCGCAGGGCAGCGTCTGGCCGCTGAGCGATGCCCAGAGCAAACTGGCCGCCAACTACGCCATGGGGCGCTGGTCGCTGCCCGACAACCTGCGCGAGCTGGCCGAACAGGACTCCGACCAGATCGAACGCGAATTCATCAAGGCCAAGCGACACACCATCGAAGTGCACTTCCATCCGTACCTCAACCGCCTGCTGAAGGAAGTGCCGAAGGAAGCACCGGACTGGGAGTCTGCCGTCGGCAGTACGCCCTCGGCAGTCACAGGTTGACGTGCCGGACGGCCAACGAAAAACTTATTCAATCCAGCGCACAGGATGCACGAATGAAAAAGATAGCCACCATACTCATCGCCAACCGCGGGGAAATCGCCCGGCGCATCATCCGGACCTGCCACCGGCTGGGTATCCGGTCCGTGGCGGTGTATTCGGAAGCCGACCGGCACATGCCCTTCGTGCGCGAAGCGGATACGGCGCTGTACCTGGGTGCGGCTCCGGCTTCCGACTCCTACCTGGATGGCGAGAAGATCCTGCAAGCGGCTAAGCGCAGCGGGGCAGACGCCATTCACCCCGGATATGGCTTCCTCTCGGAAAATGCAGCTTTTGCCCGAAGCTGTGCAGAGGAAGACCTGATCTTCATCGGTCCGAATCCGGAAGCGATCGAAGCCATGGGCTCCAAGTCGAAAGCCAAAGCCCTGATGGAAGCCCAGGGCGTGCCGGTCATCCCCGGCTACCGGGGAGCGGATCAATCCGCTGAGCGCCTCCTGACCGAGGCCGAAGCCATCGGCTATCCCGTGCTGCTGAAAGCCTCGGCCGGTGGCGGCGGCAAGGGTATGCGCATCGTTCGCCAGCCCGGCGAGCTACCGGAGGCCCTGGAAGGCGCCCGGCGAGAAGCGGCCAAAAGCTTCGGCGATGAAGAACTCATCCTGGAAAAATATTTCCCGTCGGCCCGGCACATCGAATTCCAGATCTTCGGCGACCGGCACGGCAACGCCATTCACCTGCTGGAGCGGGAGTGCAGCCTGCAGCGCCGCTATCAGAAGGTCGTAGAGGAAAGTCCCTCCCCCGTGCTCTCCGCCGAGACGCGCGCCCGCATGGGCCACGATGCGGTGCGGGCCGCCCGGGCCCTGCAGTACGACAATGCCGGCACGGTGGAGTTCATCTACACGCCGCAGGGCGAATATTACTTCCTGGAGGTCAACACCCGCCTGCAGGTAGAGCATCCGGTCACGGAAGCCATCACCGGGCTGGACCTGGTGGCCTGGCAGATCCAGGTGGCCGAAGGCAAGCCCCTGCCTTTGGAGCAGGACGACATCCGGGCCGACGGCTATGCCATCGAATGCCGCCTTTATGCGGAGGATGCCCGCAACGATTTCCTGCCCGTGACCGGCACGGTACACCATTGGCGGGCTCCCGAGCTCGAAGGTCTGCGTTTCGACAGCGCCGTGGAAAGCGGAACGGCCATCGGCATCCACTACGATCCCATGATCGCCAAGATCATCGCCCACGGGAGCGACCGCCGGGAGGCCATCCGCCGCATGCGCTATGCCCTGGACCGGCTGGAATGCCTGGGCCTGACCACCAACCTGCCCTTCCTGCAGCGCCTGCTCGACGAGCCCGAAGTGCGGGAAGGACAGTACGACACGAAATACATCGGGCGCATGCCCGGCCTGGATACCCTCTACGATTACCCGGACCAGGCCTATCACCAGGCGGCCGTGGGACTCACTCTTTTCCGCTGGAACCAACGGAAGAACGGATCGCCCCTGCCGGCCCTGCCGCCCGGCTGGCGCAACAATTACGATCAGCCCCAGGAGGAGGAATACCGCATTGTGGACAGCGACTGGTTGGTGCGCTACCGGTACCTGGGCGAGGGGCGGTTTGCCTGCACCATCAACGATCGCCGCATGGATGTACGCCTGCTCGATGCCGGTGATGGCAGGCTGCGCTTCGAGCTCGACGGCCTGCAGCTGGACATCCGGATAGTCGAAGCCGACGACTGGTATTTCCTGCACCTGCCCGGCACCGGGCAGCTCATCGCGCAGGCCCTGCCGCGATTCCCCCTGGCGGATACCGAAGGCCCGGCCGGCGGCTACCAGAGCCCCATGCCCGGCGAGATCGTCAAGGTGCTGGTCGAGCCCGGCATGAGGGTCAAGTCCGGCGACAGCCTGCTCATCCTGTCCTCCATGAAAATGGAAAATACCATCGCCGCCGCCGAAGACGGCACAGTGCAGGAGGTGTACGTGGAGGAAGGGCAGCATGTAGAGGCCGGTTATCTGATGCTAAAAATGAACAGCCATGAAGAATAAGTGCATTCCATCCTTTGCGGGCTTAGTGTATCCGCTTCACCAAGATCATAATGCCCGTCTATGAACTACACGCCCGAACAAACGGCCGGTTTCCATCAGCACAGCCTGGCGCTGATCCGCGTCAAGGAGCAGGACCACGTACTGCGCATCCGGCTCAACCGCCCGGAAAAAAAGAACGCCCTCAACCGCACCCTGCTGTGGGAGTTGGCCTTTGCCCTGCACTACGCCCGGCACCATACCGACGTGTGGGCTGTCGTGCTGGAGGCCGAGGGCGACGTCTTCTGTTCAGGGGCCGACCTCAAAGGGCTCATGGGCGGCGGCCTGGAAGGCGGCAGCACCATCCCCGCTCCAAAGGGCGAGGTGCTGCTGGCCGAGCTCTTCCGCAACCTCCACCGCCCCTGCATAGCCCAGGTGGAAGGCGACGTACTGGCCGGCGGCATGCTGCTGCTCACCGGCTGTACCCATGTGATTGCCTCTAACGATATCCACATGGCCCTGCCCGAGGTGAAGCGCGGCCTCTTCCCCTTCCAGGTGCTGGCAGCCCTGCTGGAGGTCATGCCGGCCCGCCGGGCCCTGGACTGGTGCCTGCGCGGATATCCGCTCGATGCGGAGCAGGCTCACGAACTGGGACTCATCACCCAGGTATGCATACGCGAGCAGATCCGACAGGAAGTGAACGCCCTGCTGGAATCGCTGCTGGCCAATTCGCCCTCGGCCATTCGCCTGGGGCTGGAAGCCTACGCCCGATTGCGGGATGAGCACGCTCAGGAGCGGCACCAGTACCTCATGGGCATGCTCATGAAAACCATGCAAACCCAGGATGCCCGGGAAGGTATTGCCGCATTTAAGGAAAAACGGGAACCCGTTTGGAAAGGAAGTTGAGAATCAGTCGTCAGTCCTCCGTCACCAGCCCTAGAGACATGGTGGAAGGACTTCAAATACGGAAAAAAATGCCAAAGCCAAAGATCATCATAACCGCTGCCCTCACCGGCGTACTGGCCAACCGGAGCCAGTCGCCCTACATTCCCTACACCCCCGAAGAGATTGCCGAGGAAGGACGGCGAGCCGTGGATGCCGGCGCCGGCATCCTGCACATCCATGCCCGCCAGGACAACGGCATGCCGGCATTCGATGTGGAGACCTATCGCCGCATTGATGAAGAAGTGAAAAAGCGCTGCCCGGAAGTGATCATCAACTATTCCACCGGTGCCATCGGCATCTCCAACGAGGAGCGCATTCACCACATCGATGCCCTGCAGCCCGATATGGCGGCCCTGAATATGGGCTCCATGAACTACGCCATCTATTCGCGCAAAAAGAAGACCTTTTACCACGACCACGTCTTCGCCAACCCCTTCAAAGACATCCGCTTCTTCCTGGAGCGCATGAAAGCCGCGGGTACGCGCCCCGAGATGGAGTGCTTTGATACCGGCCACATCCACAACGCCCAGCCCCTCATCGACCTGGGTCTGCTAGAGCCGCCTTTCCAGTTCAGCCTCATCCTGGGCGTGCTGGGCGGCATTCCGGCCTCTACCCAAAATCTGGTGCATCAGGTGAATCAGCTGCCGGCGGGCTCACACTGGCAGGTCATCGGCATCAGCACCAAACAGTGGCCCCTCGTGGCTGCCGCCATCACCCTGGGCGGCAATGTAAGGGTCGGGCTCGAGGACAATCTTTATCTGCCCGATGGCGAACTCGCCAAAGGGAACGGCGATCTGGTGGAAAAAGCCGCCTCCCTGGTGCACGCCATCGGATACGAGGTGGCTTCTGTCTCCGAAGCCCGGGAGATCCTGAACATCCCCCAGCGCATAACTTCCTGAACGACACGCATACCCCTCATACATGTCGAACCCAAAGATCCGAAGGTCTAACGTCTAACTGTCTAAAATCGAACTGTCTAAAAAACTAACCACCCATGTCAGCATACCTCTACGACGCCCTGCGCACCGTGCGCGGCAAGGGCAATAAAAAAGGCGCCCTGGCCGGCATCACCCCCACGCATCTGCTGGTGAGCCTGCTGGACGAACTGCGCGAACGCCACGACCTGGACACCACCCAGGTGGAGGACCTCATCCTGGGCTGTGTCACCCAGGTCATGGACCAGGGGGCCAACATCGCCAAGACGGCAGCCCAGCACTCGGGCTATGGCGACCACCTCTGCGGTGTGACGCTCAACCGCTTCTGCGGTTCCGGCCTCGAAGCCATCAACCAGGCCGCGGCCTATGTGGCCTCCGGCTTCAAGGACCTGGCGCTGGCCGGCGGCGTGGAAAGCATGAGCCGCGTCAAGATGGGCTCCGACGGCGGCGCCATGGCCATGGACCCGGCCGTTGCCATGCCCGGCCACTTCGTACCCCAGGGCATCTCCGCCGATCTCATCGCCAGCAAATATGGCTACTCGCGCCGCGACGCGGATGCCTTCGCCGCCGAATCGCAGCGCCGGGCGGCGCATGCGCAGACCAACTGCTACTTCAGCAAATCGCGCATTCCGGTCAAGGACATCAACGGCATCACCGTGCTGGACCGCGACGAGAACATCCGCCCCGAAACCACGGTGGACACCCTCGGCGGCCTGGATCCTTCCTTCGCCATGATGGGTGCCATGGGCGGCTTCGACGCCGTAGCCATCGACCGCTATCCCGAGGTGGAAACCATCGACCACATCCACCACGCCGGCAATTCCTCGGCCATCGTGGATGGCGCTGCCCTGGCCCTGGTGGGCAGCAGGGAAGCCGGCGAGCGCCTGGGCCTGAAGCCCCGCGCCCGCATCCGCTCCATGGCCGTGTACGGCACCGATCCCACCATGATGCTGGTGGGCCCGGCCCCGGCCAGCCGCCTGGCCCTGAAAAAAGCCGGCATGACCAGAGAAGACATCGACCTCTACGAGGTGAACGAAGCCTTTGCCGTAGTGCCCCTGCGCTTTATGGACGACCTGGGCGTGCCCCACGACAAGGTCAACGTCAACGGCGGTGCCATCGCCATGGGCCACCCCCTGGGAGCCACCGGCGCCATGCTCCTCGGCACCCTGCTCGACGAACTGGAACGACGCGACCTCAGCACCGGCCTGGTCACCCTCTGCATCGGCGGCGGTATGGGGATTGCGACTATTTTGGAAAGGGTCTAAATTTTCTAGAGTTGGCAGTTGGCAGTCACCAGTCCAGACTGCCAACTGTCAACTGCTAACTGCCAACTAAATGAACATGAACACAGCACAGCTCTCTAATTCTATACTCGCCTACAAAACCTCCCCCGACGGCATCGCCACCATCACCATCAACATGGTGGACGAGCCGACCAACCTCTACAGCCTGGAGTTTGTGGAGGCCTACCTGGAGGCAGCCGCTCAGGCCCTGGCCGATCCGGCCGTGAAGGGGGTGATCGTCACTTCGGCCCGCAAGGACTTTATGGCGGGCGCCGACCTGAAGTTCATCAGCAATCCGCCGGAAGACAAGGAGGGCCTGCTCAACGGCCTGCTCGACATGCACCGGCGGCTGCGCGAGATCGAAAAGGGCGGCAAGCCCTTCGTGGCAGCCATCAACGGCCCGGCCCTGGGGCTGGCCCTTATACCCATCTGACCCCGCCGACCAGACATCTAGTGTAGATTTCGGTGGGTGCAGCATACGTTAAAAACAAATACATTGAACACA
>JAJDFU010000023.1 GCA_020528935.1 Saprospiraceae bacterium
GTATGGACGTCTTTCAGGACGATGTGGTGCCGGAGCGCTTCGAGGAGGTCGCCTTCCTGGAGCATGTGCGCGGGCGCCTGCACCCGCAGGGCCTGCTGCTGTACAACCGCCTGGCTGCCAACGCCGCGGACCGCCTGCGCACCCAAACCTTTTACAACGGCTCCTTTCGGCAGGTCTTCCCCCGGGGCGGCTACCTGGACGTGGGCAGCAACTGGCTGCTCACCAACCGCCCGGAGCTGCTGCGGGGTAGCCGGAGGTAGAGCAGGCGGGCGTTGATAGGTGCAGGGAAGGCCCACCCCTTAGTCTCAGCGGCCCTGAAAGTGCCACCGAGCCTGGCCATCGCGCGCTGCCGGCTCGGAAATGACGAGGCTTTCCGCTTGTCATCATCCAAGCAATCGACGCTACGGCTTGCCTGCGCACCACCTTCGCTCTTCGGGCAACGATGCTTTAGCGAAGGTGTCAAAAAGGCTTTGGCTTCGGCGATTAAAAAAAAATCGGCGGGTAAAACTGCCAACTGCCAACTGTCAACTGCCAACTGCTAACTGCTAACTGCTAACTACCCCCCTCAACCGCCTGGCGATCGCATTGAGCAGGATCAGGGCGGCCAGGAACATGGCCACGCGACCGATCATATCGCCCATGCGCACGTAAAGGGTGAGGGCGTCGTTGAGCAGGATCTGCTGGCGGATGGCGGTGGTCTCGCCGTAGGCAGTGGGCTGGCGGATGTCGCCGCGCTGGTTGATGAAGGCCGAGATGCCGGTATTGGCCGAGCGGGCAATGGACCGGCGGGTCTCAATGGCGCGCAGGGAGGCGAAGTGCAGATGCTGGCGGTGGCCGGCCGTGTTGTCCCACCAGCCGTCGTTGGTCATGATGAAGATGGCCTGGGCCCCTTGGCGCACATAGCCGCCGTAGTACTCGCCGAAGACCGACTCGTAGCAGATGACCGGGCCGATGGGCGCCGTACTGCTAAAGATCGAGCGCTCGGGCTGCGTGACCAGGCCGGCGGTAGTGCCGCCCAGCTGGTCTACCACGGGCTCGAAAAACCAGAGCAGCTCGTTGTAGGGGAAGTTTTCCGGTCCCGGCACCAGTTTAGATTTGAAATACAGCTGTATGTCTTCCTCGCCTATGGTGATCTGCGCGGCGATGTTGCTGCTTTCATACCGGGTCGTATCGCCCGAGGCCCGCACGTACCGGCGAGTGGCCTCACCTTCGGGCTCGTCCGGGTCATAGATGCGGTAGGCGTCCAGTCCGGTGACGAGGTGCAGGCCGGGATAGGCAGCGAAGTGGTCGCGGATGGCGCGGATCACAGGAAACTGGTTGAGGCGGGTGAGCTCCAGGCCGCCGAAGACCGTCTCGGGGTACACGACGTACTGCACCTGCTCGTCCAGGAGAGAGTCGGACAGGCGCAGGAAGCGATCCAGCTGCTGCGTGGGGGGGATGTCGAACTTTTCGTAATGCGGCTCGAAGTTGGGTTGCACCACCACCACGTCGATAGGCGTGCCCTCTTCTTCGTAGGTGGCGTAGCGCCAGAGGGAAAAGGCCAGGGGCAGCAAGAGCCAAAGGCCAAGGCGGACAGCCGGCCCTCGCCAGGCGCGGATCTCCTCCCGCTTGAGCCAGATCTGTAGGGCCAGTACGTTGGCCGTCAGGATCCAGAGGGTGCCGCCGAAGACGCCCGTGTATTCGTACCACTGCACCCAGGCCGGTACTTCGGCGAAGCCGTTGCCCAAGGTGAGCCAAGGCCAGGTGAGTTCCCAGTTGAGGTGGAAGTACTCGAAGGTGATCCAAAAGGCAATCAAAGCCGCATAGCCCAATTTCGGCATGGTCTTGCGCACCAGGTGGAACAGCCAGAAGGGAATCACCATGAGAGCCGCATTGAGCAGGATGGCTACGATGCCGGCGGCCAGGGCCGTGTTGGCCACCCAATAGGTGGTGATGATGTTCCACAGCACAAAGGTGAAGTAGGCG
>JAJDFU010000296.1 GCA_020528935.1 Saprospiraceae bacterium
TGGGGCCTTCCCGGGTGGCTTCGCAGCGAACCATGTTGACCAGCAAGCACCGCTTGCGGCTTCTGGGCATGTACGGCAAAAAGCCCCTGTTGCGCAGGGCATGCACGTAGCGATTGCTGTGCGGTTCGATATAGGCATTGTAGAGTTTGGCCGATCGCCGGCAGAAGGCCCGGTAGCGCTCCTGCAGCTGCTCATCGTCCTGAATAATGGCGTTCAGGGCTTCCAGGTGATCCAGCGTTTCTTCTCTGGCGGCACCTTCCTGCAGGACGATACCTGCTTGCTCATCGCACTGGTCGAAGGGAATGAGCTCAAAGTCGACCCCGGCGGCAGAGAGCTCCAGCAGGAGAGCCAGTCCGGTATTCCAGGGTGCGTTTCGCCGGCCGGGAAGGTCGAACACGAAATTGCCCAGCGAATAGAAGATGGGCTTACCCCGGTACCGTTCGTAGCCGCTGACACAATGCGTGTGGTGGTTGACCACCGCATCGGCGCCCTGATCGATAAAGAAGCGAAACAGCTCCTTCATTCGCGGACTGGGCAGCTCGTAGTGCTCGTGCCCGCCGTGACTGATGACGATCACCACGTCCGCTCCCTCGCGCGCCTCCCGAATGCGCTGTGCATTGCGCACCGGATCCAGCGGATGCGCACCCGGCTGGCGGCCCGTAGTGGTTGACCATTCGTTTTCAGCTACATTGATGAGAGCGAGCTCAAGACCGCCCAATCGGATCCGGTAGGGTGTGCTGGCCTGCTCGTAATCTTCGCCGGCACCTATCCAGTCTACGCCCTCGGCTTCAAGGGCTTCCAGCGTATCGCGCAGGCCTTCGGGGCCGTAATCCATAATATGGTTGTTGGCCAGGGTAACCAGGCCGAAGCCGGCGCGCTTCAAAAAGCCTGCCGCTTCCGGCCTGGCCCGCATGGCGGGGCCGGTCTTGGGTATGGGCCCGCGCTGGGGCCCGGTCAGGGGGCATTCGAGATTGGTCACGGCCAGATCGGCTTCCCGGATGAAGGACTGGAGCCCGCCGAACAGGCCGGTCTCGCCGCCCGAACCGAGCCGTTCAGCCATCCGGTGGATCGGGCAAAAGTCGCCGGTGACCAGCAGTTTTGCGCTAGTGCTCATGGTTCTCTATAGCTTGTCCGAGCTCATCGGAAGACAGGAACTCCACCTCCGGCCATCGCTGCACGATCTGCTTGAGCAACTCGCGAAACGTTTGGAGGTTCGCCTCCCGGTTCGACGGTTCAATAAATCCGATAAAATTGACCCGGTGCGTGGATATGACAGCCGGTTTTTTCCAACGGAAAGCTACCTCGACTTCGCGCAGGCAGCTGTCTACCCAGTTCTTGTTCGGATTGGAGCTGGGTTCAAAATGGGAATTGCGCAGCAGATAGATCTGCCCCAGGCTGTTGCGCTGCCCCAGGTAGTGGGCTACCGGGGCTTTGCCGCCTGCCTGATCGGGATACTGCTGCACCCTTCCACCCTGCAGGTAGCGGATGCCCAGCTGCTGCAGGATGGCTTCTATCTCCTCGTTCCACACGTAGTTTGGTGCGATAAACGACCGGGATGGATAACCCAGCAGCCGCTCAAAGGCCCCGGCGGCGTCTTCCAGTATGCCGCGGTAATCCACAGACTGCCCACCTGCTCCGGTGTCGAAGGCGGCCATATAACTCGCCCGCTTCTCGGACGTGACGGTGGTGCTCAGCGCAAAAACGCCCAGGTCAAAAGCAAAGCGGGTGTCTTTGGAATCACTTTGAAGTGCTGACATCCAGCGCGCCACGTTGAGGTGCTCGCGGCCGTGAAGTTGAGGCCGGAAAATGTTGCGCTCTACCCCCTCCTTCCACATATCGAGCACACCGGCGTGCTCGGGGTATTTCTGGAGCGTGTCCGGCAGGTATTCCGGAAAATACGCTTGGAAGTTGGCGGCTTTGATCTTATCGAAGTCCGGATTGGCCACCAATACGTTGGCCGTCATTTTGGGGTGTTGGCCCCGGGCGTTTTGCACCGAAGCCAGCACTTCAAAAAGGGCGGATAAGTCCCTCTCGCTTTCCAGAGCGTCGAGAGAGGTGTAGTGGCATTTGGCCAGATCCAGACCGAAATCCAGCAGCTTTGCCTTTGCCTCCCGGGAAGCCATGCGCACAGCGCCCCAGTCGTCCGACTCCATGACGACGATCTTTCGGTTGGAGCGCCAACCGCGTGCGTTCATGTAGTGCAGCTTGGCCGTATGTTTTAAAGCACGTAAACCAGGAACTCGCATATCGTCTACTTATGTGCTGTGCACCAGCGCTATTTGATCAAATCGATGAGCGGTGTGTCATGCTCCACTATGCCGGTGATCAGCGGGTTGCCGATCAGGGCGAAAAGGTCGATAGAATCCATGCCTATACGCACGAGGATCAGACAGTAAAACAGCAGGAGGGGCACGGTAACCACCACGGCATAGTAGGCGAACCGGTCTTGGGGAGCATGCTGCAGATACCAGAAAACGACAGCGATCCCAAAAAGAGCGCCCACATAAATGAACCGGTTTACCGAAGGAATGGAGGTCAGAACATTGGTAACGCCAAGCAGAAGCAGGGCAAAACAGAATACGTTGGCCAATGCAGGTACTTTTTTCAAGAAGGATCTTCCCCGGAAGTAGATCAGGCTAAGCAGAGCCGTAATGGACCAGAACAAGGCGCCGGTGTAGATACGCACAAACCAACTCGTCTGAGCAGCAGTTTCCGCTCGTTGCTCGGCATATTCTTCATTGGCATAGGTCGAAATCCGATACTGGATGGAACTGGGCAGAAAAGGCAGGGAGGAGACCTGGTTGCTCACCATTTCCGGGCTGACATTCGAAAGAAACATGGTCGCCAGGTAGAAAAAGTAAAAAAAGGTTATCCGATTGCCGAGTAACAGGTATCCCAGCAGGAGCCCCACAGGAAAGAAAAAAGTGAAATGAATGAAGGGGGAAAGGAGCACGAATAGCAGATGCCCCTTTTTCCCCTCTACCAGGTAGTGGATGGCCCCGAAGAAAAAAACGTGCGTGGCCGTCCAGAAGCGAAAGGCGTTGATGTGCCAAAAGGGATTGACCAGCACAAAGCAGATGATCAACAGGACGCCGAACAACCCGACTTTACTTCCGGCAAATTTGAAGAGGTACCAGATGTTTCGGGAAAAGAAATAGCCAAAAACCAAACCGAAAGCAGCAAAGAGCACCCGATAATCCGAGGTGAACTGCGCCACCAGGAAGGTGATCAGCGGCTGAACGATATCCACCGCCGTTTGATCCTGGTACAGGATGCTCTGGAAATCGGCCCAGCCCAGGTTGCTGTACGCCATATCCAGAAAGCGCTCGATGTAGCGGTTGATGTCACGGCCCTCAATCACCACCATGGTCACGCTGTAAAATATCGTGAACAGCCAGATGATATTCTTGGCCCAAGCCGACCGGTAGTTCATTATTGCCGCGACGACCGACAGCAGGGGCGATATCAGGAACAGGACAAAAGAGTAAATACCGTTTAAGTTGGCAATTCTGTTCAAGGTTCGTATTCTGTTTTTTCGGATAAGAGTTATCCTTACGAACGGAATTCACTCTGATCTAACGTCATGGCAGAGGGTGGTTTCCTTTCCGCAAGCCTAGTGAAGGCCAAAGCGACATTCTCGGCGCGATAGGGCTCGATGGAGCCGAAGTCCTCCACTTCGCTGAAATCGCCGCTCAGGTAATTTCCAAGCTTTTCATGGTCTTTTTCGGTGGCCTCATAGGACAAAATGGGCCGTCCGGTATACATGTAATCCACCAGCTTCAGCGACTTCTGCCGGTTGTTAAGATAAGGAAAATGCACCAGGAAATGCTGCCGGGACAGCAATTGCAACAAGGCTTCCCGGGGCATGTAATCGTGAAATTCGAGCTTGGCCCTCGAATTGGGCAGCCCGTTGAGAAACACCTCCTTATCCCGGGTCACAATCACGAATTTGAATTCCTTGCCGCACTTTTCCAGGTATTCAAAAAAGGGCCTGGCATAGTGCAGGTAAGAACGAATGTTTCCGGCATAGGCGAAAGACACCACCTCACTCTCGGGTGGAGTGCGATCGAGCTCCGGGAAAAAGAGCCCCTGGGGAATAACCTCCAGTTTGTCCTGAAACTCGGGGTAATAGGCCGCCTTGGCGCCTTCAATGGGCACGACGACGTAGTCCGCCTTGCGGCAAAAGTTCTTTTCCAGGTAAGCAAAGTAAAAGGGCTTCTTGAAGGAATCGCTGAGATTGCCCATGTAGGGGTCGCCGCAGTCCGCCGCCCACACCTCGGCAATCCGGTGTTTGGGCGTGCGCACCCGGGCCACGCCCCAGTGAATGGGATAGGGCACAGCTACAGAAATCAGCAGATCGTAACCGGATTCCGCTTTGAGCGCCCGGGACACCGCATACATGATCTCGATATCCGGATACTCCACCAGCAGCTTCGAAAAGCGGGCAAGCAGGCGCCGAAAAAGCAATTCCGGGCCTTTGCCTTTTACCTTCACGGCTTTCCAGCGCGGATACCGCATGTATTTGAACTTGATGCCGAACTCTTCGGCATACCGCTCCTGCCCGGGCTCCTTAAACGTCAGTACCGTAATGTCGTGTCCTTGCCGGGCAAATTCTATAGCCAGCTCCGACGACCGAATGGAACGCGCTGAATTGTGCGGATAAAAGGACCGGGTAATGAGAAGTATTTTTTTCTTGCTTGCCATGATATGCTCAGACCAATGAGTTGTAAGTGTTGTCGACTATTTTTTCAAAAACGCGCGTGCCCGCTCCCATACGAATACGAAGGAGGGCGTCTTGAACACAAAACCGACTGCCAAATAGAACAAACCGTAAACCGCGCACCAAGCGATCAGTACCAGTAGGTTGTCGATCTGCAGGTAATTTTCTTTCACAAAAAGCATCACGGCACAAACGCCAACCGTCACCAAAGCCGAGTCCAAAATAGACCGAAGGTAATTCCAGAAGGACAGGTTGATCAAGCTTCCTGCAATGATCCATTGCAGCACAACCACGCAAATGTTTGCCGCGCAATATCCCACAGCTACGCCGATCAGGCCGTACTGCAGCCCAACTACGATGCCGACGATGATGAGCGAATTGGTGATCAGGTTTATTTTGAAATACAAGGTGGTTTTGCCGAGGCTGTTGTAAAGGAGCCCGACATAGGAGACCGATTGAATGGCGCCCATGACGGAAAAGATCTTGATGATGGGAACAGTTTCCATCCATTGGGGCCCCAGCAAAAGGTAGACCACCTCTTCGGTAAATACGAACAACAAGCCCATAAGCGGAAAAGACACAAAGGCAATGAAGCTGTTCATCAGCAAATACACCTCCCTGACCTTCTCCAGATCTTCCCTGATCTTGGAGAGTGCCGGAAAAAAGACGCCGACCAGAACCCCGCTGATGTTGGTAACCGGAAGAACCATAAGGCTGTACGAGCGGGAGTAGATGCCCAGCGCAGATGCGCCCAGCACCTTGCCGATCAGAAAGTTGTCGGTATTGGCCATGAAGTATTTCGCCACGTGGGTGCCCAGTATGGGGGCTCCGTAGGAAAGATGCTCCTTGAGTATGCGGTACGAAAAGAAAAAGGATGGTTTCCAGCTCGAGCTTACCCAAAGCATGACGGCTTTGGACAGGTTCAGGACAAAGGTCTGAAAAGCCAGGGCCCAAACCCCAAAGCCGTTCAGGGCCATCGCAATAGCTACCGTAGCGGCGATGGCAATGGAAGAGGTATCGATGATGAATTGCCGCCTGAAGTCCATCTCCCGCCGCAGCAGGGAATACTGGATGAGGAAAACACCCTGGAGGAGGAAACTCAAACCGATGAAAAGGGTGAGCGACACCAGGTGTTCCTCCTCGTCGA
>JAJDFU010000126.1 GCA_020528935.1 Saprospiraceae bacterium
GAGAACGCTCTTTTTCGCCCTGTGTCTTTGCCTTCCGGGCCTCCATCTTTCCGCCCTGGATGCCAGCCTTTCGTACGCCACCTTCAAAGCGCCCGGCCAAACCTACATCGAGATCTATTTGCACCTGATGGGCCAGACCATCACCTACCAACCGACGGGAAAAGATCAGCAACAGGCCAAGGTAGAGGTGATCATCCTCTTCAAGGAAGGCGACCGGATCGTAAAGGCCGACAAATATCTGCTTTCTTCCCCTCTGAGCGAACGACCGGTCGATCTGGTGGACTTAAAGCGCTATGCTCTGGCCAACGGTACCTACACCCTCGAGGTTGTCCTCACCGACCAGAACCGGCCGGAAAACCAGAAGAGCTACAGCACAAAGGTGGTCATGGACTACGCGGAAGAGCGCGTACAGGTATCCGACCTCCAGCTGCTCGCCCAGGTGAGCCGCTCCCAGGAACAACACCCCCTGGTGAAGAACGGCCTGCTCATGGAGCCCCTGCCGTTCAATTTTTACGGCCGTTCGGCCAATGTACTCACCTTTTACACCGAGGTGTACGACCTGCATCTTTACCCTGTGGAGGGCGCTCAGTTATCCTTCTGGATCGAGGATGCGAAGCCGAAAGACGGAACCGACCGCACGCTCATTATCGGCCACCGGGAGTTGGATGCCCAACCGATCGTACCTGTCCTCATGCGCATGAACATCTCCAGCCTTTCCTCGGGCAGTTTTATACTCCGGGTACAGGTGCGCGACAAAGGCAAAAAGATCCTGGACGAGAAGTCCCTCTTTTTCCAGCGCAGCAATCCCGAGTTGGCTCTGGATACCGCCAACATACGCCTGGAAGAGGAGTTTGTGAGCGACCTGAACGAGGAAGAACTGGAATACTGCCTGGAGGCTGTTTTTCCCAAACTGGACGACGAGCGCAATGCCTATGTCAATACCATTCTGCGGCAAAAGCGATATCGCGACCAGCGCATGTTCATCTACACTTATTTTGCCGAAAAAGACCCGACGAACCCGCAGCGCGGCTACGAGGAATACATGGCTATGGCCCGCCAGGTGGATGAGATGTTCTATTCCGGCTTTCGCCACGGCTTTGAAACCGATCGCGGCTACATCTACCTGAAGTACGGCCCGCCGAACGATATCGAACACCGGGAGGAAGAGCCTTCTGCACCCCCCTACCAGGTGTGGTCCTATTACAAATTTCCCGCCACCGGGCAGAACAACGTGAAGTTCATCTTCTACAACCCCAGCCTGGCCCCGGGCGACTTCCAGTTGTTGCACTCTACGGCCATTGGAGAGGTCAATAACCCGCAGTGGCAAATGTTCATGTACCGCAATTCTATGGGCGAGTTTGAAGGCAATACTTTCGACAATCCGCAAATCCCGGACAACTTCAACCGCAATGCCAAGCGGGTGCTGAACGATTACTGATCGCCCCCTGCCTGAATATCCGCAGCGAATGGCCTTGGCCGAAGGGCGCGACATGCGTTGAATTTTCCGCCTTCAGGCTATACAATTGCAAAGCTTTGAAAATCAATCCATTGCGAATGAGCCAGTCTCACTCTTACGGCAATCCCCCTGCCCGCATTTGGATCCACAACATTTTGCAATCGAAGCCCCCTTATCGTCAGGATTCACGGGTTTCCGTCAATCATCCGGGCTAAAAGCGCGTATTAGTTCCCGTTGCTGAGGGCGGGGCTGTAGCGGTGCACGAAGTGTTTCATCTCGTCCACCATTTCCGGCGAACCGATGGCAATGGTCACCCGCTGGTGCAGATCCTCCACCGGCACCTCCATGATGCGTTCGAGCTGACAACTGATGGATTTCCCGCCCGCTTGTTCCACGATGTAACTGAGGGGGTTGCACTCGTACACCAGGCGCAGCTTGCCGTTGGGATACTTGCGGGTATTGGGGTATAGAAAGATGCCGCCCTGAAACAGGATGCGGTGCACGTCGCTCACCATGGAGCCGATATAGCGCAGCCGCAGGTTGAGGTCGGAGCAGTGATCGATGTAGCGGCGCATCTCCACATCGAACTTGAGGTAATAGCCCTGATTAACGGAGTAGTAATTTCCCCGCTTGGGGATCTGAATATCGCGATGCGACAGGAGGAATTCTCCGATGGAAGGATCCAGGGTAAAGCCGTTGACGCCGCGTCCGGTGGTGTAGACCAGCATGGTGGATGTGCCGTACAGTACGTAGCCGGCAGCGACCAGCGCCGTGCCGGACTGCAGGAAGTCGCCCAGCTCGCAAGGACCGCCCTCGTCGCTCTTGCGGCGGTAGATGCCAAAGATCGTACCCACCGAAACGTTCACGTCGATATTGGAGGAGCCGTCCAGCGGATCGAAAACCACGACGTACTTGGAGGTTTTGGTCTCTACAGCCGGAATAGAGATGAAGTCTTCGTTCTCCTCGGAAGCGATGCCGCAGCATTCCCCGCTGTTCTTCAGGCAATCGATGAGAATTTCATTGGCGTAGAGATCCAGCTTCTGCACGGAATCGCCGGAGGTGTTCTGGCTGTCGGCCACGCCGAGGATGTTGACCAGTCCGGCTTTGTTGACCTCGCGATTTACGATCTTTGCGGCCACGCCGATATCGCGCAGCAGGCCGGTGAGTTCGCCGGAGGCAAAGGGAAAGTCTTTCTGCCGTCGGATGATGAATTCATCCAGGGTGACGATGCGATTCATACTTGGTCAGGTTTTCAAATAATTTGGCTTTGTCCGGAAGGCCGGAATACTCAAAGATAGGCAGAAAAGACGGAAGAAGCCGAGCCGGGATCCGATGGTTGGCCTACCTTTGCAACTTATTGGCTCAGGCAAGGGTTGTAGTAGGTATCCCGTAAAAACCAGTAGTCCGTTGAAAGATCTCGCCTATCTCAACAAATACTTTTACAAGTACCGCTGGCGCTTTGCTCTGGGCATTCTGTTCGTTTCCCTGTCCAACTATTTTCGGGTGCTGCAGCCGCAGATGATCCGGGAAGCCCTGGACCTCGTAGTGGAAAACCTCAGCCTTTTTCGCATGATGAACGGCTTTGCCTTGCAGGGGGAATTCTTTTCCATTATCGGGCGCAACCTCCTTTCCTTTGGTCTGCTGGTTCTGCTGTTCGCCCTCCTCATGGGCGTATTCATGTACTTCATGCGGCAAACCATCGTGGTCATGTCGCGCCTGATCGAGTACGACATCCGCAAGGAGATCTTCGCCCACTACGAGCGCCTGGATCAGGCCTTCTACAAGCGGAACAATACCGGCGACCTCATGTCGCGCATTACGGAGGACGTATCCAAGGTGCGCACCTATCTGGGGCCGGCCGTGCTTTACGGCATCAATTTGCTGTCGCTGACCGTACTGGTCATCTATTCCATGCTCAGCGTGAACCCCACCCTTACGCTCTACTGCCTGGCGCCCTTGCCCATACTTTCCATTTCCATCTATTACGTGAGCAATATCATCAACAAAAAGAGCACGGTGATCCAGAGGCAGCTGGCCCATCTCAACAGCCTGGCCCAGGAAGTGTACAGCGGCATACGGGTGGTGAAATCGTACGTTCGCGAGGCGCCCATGCTGCGCTATTTTTCCGATCAGAGCGAAGACTACAAGGCCAAGTCGCTGGAGCTGGCCCGCGTCAATGCCCTTTTTTACCCCCTTATGCTGCTGCTCATCGGCACCAGCACCATCATCACGGTATACGTGGGCGGCCTGCTGGTGGTGCGCGGCAGCATTACGACCGGCAACATTGCCGAATTCGTCATCTACGTGAACATGCTCACCTGGCCGGTAACGGCCATCGGCTGGATCGCGTCCATCGTTCAGCAGGCGGCGGCCTCGCAAAAGCGCATCAATGAGTTCTTGCAGACCGAGCCCACCATTTCCAATCCCGTTCACGCCCCCCGGCCACTCCGGGGCGAGATCGTCTTCGACCGGGTCTCGTTCACCTTTGCCGACAACGGCGTGCAGGCCCTGAACGACATCAGCTTCCGCCTGGGCGCCGGCCAGAAAATGGCCATCATCGGACGCACCGGCTCCGGAAAATCCACCCTGGCCGACCTGCTGGTGCGCATGCACGATCCCACTCAGGGCGAAGTCCGCATTGACGGGGAACCCCTGCAGGATATGGACCTCCACAACCTGCGCCGGCGGATCGGCTATGTACCCCAGGATGTCTTCTTATTTTCCGATACCATTTCCCGGAATATCGCCTTCGGCAAAGCCGATGCCAGCCAGGAAGAGATCGAGAGGTATGCCCGCCACGCCGCCGTATACGAAGATATTGCCGATCTGCCCGAAGGCTTCGAGACCCTCGTGGGCGAGCGCGGCGTAACGCTCTCCGGCGGACAGAAGCAGCGCGTGTCCATAGCCCGGGCCCTTATCAAACAGCCCGACATCGTCCTGCTGGACGACAGCCTCTCAGCCGTGGACACTGACACGGAAAAGCGCATCCTGGGGTACCTCAACGAAGACCTGGCGGACAAAACGGCCATCATCATCACACACCGCATATACAGCCTGCTCGCCTTCGACAAGATCATCGTACTGGACCAGGGCGCCATCGTGGAGGAAGGCACTCATGAGGAGCTGATCGAGCGCAAAGGCTACTACTACGACCTCTACGAAAAACAAAGCCTGGAAGAAACCGAAGGGGTGGAATGAGATATTTCCCTCCACAGGCCCATCGCTCCGAATCGGGCGCTCCGCCGCCGTCAGTTTTTGCTTTTTTGTGCAAATATTTACATTTGTGAAGGCCCTGTGAAAATTCGGTTCATTTCAAAAGGATATAACTGTGGACAAGGAGCGGAATTCCAAGCGTTTTGATAGTGTGTATTCCCAGAAGGTGAAGGCCGGCAAGCGAAGAACCTATTTTTTCGATGTGCGTCGCACAAAAGGAGACGATTTCTACCTCACCCTCACTGAAAGCACCAAAAAGTTCAACGGCGATGGGTACGAGCGGCACAAGATCTTCCTGTACAAGGAAGACTTCAACCGCTTCCTCAGCAGCCTGGAAGACGTGATCAACCACGTCAAGACCGAGCTCATGCCGGACTACGATTACGACGAGTTCACGCGTCGCCACGAAGAGTACGAAGCCAGTCTCAAAGAAGAAAACCGCCAAAATTCCTCCGACGGCGAACCCAATAAGGAGGAAAGCTCTTCCGAAGTAAAGACGGAAGACGATATGAGTTGGTAATCTGCCCGCCGGGCAGAGAAACCTGCCGGCGCGCTGCCTTCCGGCCCTCCTTACCGGCGAGCCCTTGCGCCCCAAATGCATTTATCTGCCAGCGGCACGCTGGTAACGGTCAGCCGAACCGATCTGGCAGGACAGGTGCGGATAGCCGAACTGCCGGGCTGAGGCGGCTCCGGTACTGCGCCCCAAAGACCACAGGTAGCGCACAGCCCGCGCTCCGGCAAAGCCTTGCGCAGCTTGTCGCCCCGGGCCACTGTCCGCTCGCCCGGCCGGTTTCCATCGACATCCCGCAGGCGCGGGCGGACGGCCAGGGTCAATATCCTCCGAAGTACCGCCGTAAGAACCACTCCACACTCAGCAAAACGAGCAGGATAAAGAACACCCAGCGCAGGTTGATGAGCGGCAGGTTGCGCAGGTTCTCGTACAGCACGGGTTTGAGGGACGGCAACGCGTTGATCTGCTCGCGCAGTGCATCCCACTGGCCGGGGTAAAAGCGTTGTCCGCCACTGCGGTCGCTGAGCAGCTGCAGGAGTTGGTGCTCGGCTCCCGTTTCGTACAGTTCCAGCTGAATGGGTTCTATGCTGAATAGCCCCCCGGCCGTACAGGCATGACCACTGTGGGTAGTTGCCGCCCGTGCGCGGTCGGCGCCCAAGGGTAGGCTGCAGACTTG
>JAJDFU010000004.1 GCA_020528935.1 Saprospiraceae bacterium
GGGGTAGGAGGCCGTCTCGTGGGCTCGGAGATGTGTAAAAGGGCCAGGGAAGGGCCAGAGGGCGTAGCCCGCTACGCGGCTGCCAAAGCCCTCAAAGGCTTTCTGGTAGCCGATAGACTGGAGTACCCCGAGGCAGAGCGTTTGGAAATGGCTAAAGGATACATTCAGCGCTTTGAACTGGCAGAAATGCCGCCGGAGCAATTGCTGCAACTCAGCCAGCGCTGGCAAAGCTGGATCAGCCAGCGCTTCTCGCCCCGGCGCTGGCACCGGAAGTACCCCTTGCGCTACCAGCATCAGGGGCGGCAGTTTGAAACTATGCTGGATCAAGTGCTGGAAACGGAGGAAGGCATTGTCTTGCTGCAGAACAGTGGTTTCGACAAAGGAGGAGCGGAAAAAATCAAAAACCACGCCCTTAGCAAACTCGGGGATTGGGCCTACCTGAGCGCAAAGGGGGCAACCGCCGTCTTTGGGCAACCAAAAGTACGCTGCCTGATACACTACGTCATGCAGGGAGCAGTGGTCGAGCTGGAGTGGCGAGAAACTGCCCTATTTACAGGACAGGCGACAAATTAAGCCTTATTATATACGCTAGAGTAGGTGGAGCTTCCTAATTTTGTGTCTATAGTTTTTAAGGAATACTTATCTTGATTTTGAAATGACAGATTTTTTATAATGAGAATAGCATCCTTTCTAATTGTTGTTTTGTGGAGTACACTGCCTTCCGTTGCCCAATCTTCTTATTGGTCGGAAACAGAGGAAAGCCGAATTTTTCTGCCTGCTGGGTCTGAAGCCGCGCTCAGTGTACAGCAGTACCGCACCTTTGCCCTCGAGCCGGACGCGCTGTCCGAGGCGCTGAAAGCTGCTCCTCTGGAATTTACCGAAGCCGCTTCTCAGAAAGCAGCCATCATTGAGCTTCCTTTGCCCGACGGGCGGCTGGAAGCCTTCGAAGTGGTGGAATCGCCAGTAATGGCGCCCGAGCTGGCTGCCAAGTTCCCTGAACTCCGGTCTTACACCGCCCGCAGCATTTCCAACCCGGCTGTAAGCGGCCGTTTTGACCTTTCGCCGCGGGGGCTGCATGCCCTATTGCTGACACCCGAGGGGCAGGTGCTTGTGGAACCTTACGCCACCAATCAAAACCGCTATCACCTCAGTTACTTCGCCCGCGATATCGAAATTGAAGCCAGCCGGCGGCCACCCCTTTCCTGCGGAGAAGACCCAATGGAAAAACTTGAAAAGAGCGATGCCGAACAGCAGCAGCTCAACCGCCGCCACGCTCTTTCCTTTCGCAGCAGTGAGCCACTAGAGCTGCGGACCTACCGAATGGCGCTCGCTTGTACCGGAGAATTTGCCCAGAACAACGGCGGCACCGTCGCTTCGGTCATGTCTACCTTTAATACGTCCGTCAATTTACTGAACGCTATATACCAAAATGAATTCGCCATCCGCTTTGAGCTTGTACCAGATAACGATCAACTGGTATTCCTGGACCCCGCCACCGATCCCTATTAAAATGTAGCCAGCGGCGCCGGCCTGTTGGCTCAGAATATTGTGGCTATTGGCTCCAACCTGGAGGATTTCACCGCCTACGATATTGGGCATGTTTTTAACCGTTCCTGCGATGTGGGGGGCGTAGCCTCTCTGGGCTCCGTCTGTACGGAGAACCGGGCCCGGGGCGTCACCTGCCACTACGCTGGCCTGACTTTTATGGTCACTAGCGTGATGGCGCATGAGGTAGGGCATCAGTTCCGCGCCAGCCATAGCTGGGACAACTGCCCACCCTCCATGGGGCAACGCTCTTCCTCCAACGCCTTCGAGCCCGGCAGCGGCAGTACGATCATGTCCTACCAGAACCTCTGCGGGCAGGCCAACAATATACCTGCCCCCTTCGGAGGCTATTTCAACGTCGGCTCCATGGAAGATATACTGCTCTTCGCCCGCGAAAGCGTAGGGTCTCAGTG
>JAJDFU010000274.1 GCA_020528935.1 Saprospiraceae bacterium
TTTGTTTTTTAAGGGTTATGAACTGGTCGTTGGCGTTTTAGGCCGTTTCAAGTATTAAATGTCCTAATGTTTATTTCATACCTGAAATAATATAGCAATTCAAATTACTGATTTTTAGTCGTAGCGTCAAGCCGGCAGAGTCCCAGTGATCGGATGACTCAATCGATGAAAATGGTCGACTATCCTTTACGTGTTTTGCTCATGCTATCTTTCTCTCCAGACATGGTCTTCAAGCCGGCGATGGCCAATGATCTCCTCGTCCCTTAACATGGTGCAAGAAGGTAACAACCGGTGTACCTGTTCCGACCTAATAGTGGTCTACCTACTTATTACTATATTTAAAGAGTATTTGGCAACACTATGGAACACGAACTCACCTCAGCCCTGCTATTTCTGGGCATCGGGCTCCTTATCGGCATGCTGTTGGCCTGGCTGGGTATGCGGCTCCGGCTTCAGGCCACCCACATCAGCCGGGAGGTCCTTCAGAAAGACTACGTTGGCCTGCCCGTGCACCGCGAGTTGCAGGAGCAGGCCGATGCCCTGCGGGCCGATCTGCGGGAAAAGGAAGCCGAACTCCGGGACCTGTCGGGCCACCTGTCGGCCGGCCGGGAGCGCATCGCCCACCTCACCGCACAACAGCAGCAATGGGAAGCCCGCGAGGCGGAGCGCAGCCGCAAGCTGCAGCTGGAATTCGAAGGCCTGGCCAACCGCCTGCTGGAGGAGAAGAGCCGCCGGTTCACCGAGCTCAACCAGCAGCAGATGGGCGACCTGCTCGCGCCCCTGCGCGAGCGCATTCAGACCTTCGAGCGCGGCATCCAGCAGCGTTTCCTGGAGGAAACCCGCGACCGCGTATCCCTGAAGAAAGAGATCGAACAGCTGCGCCAGCTCAACCAACAGCTCAGTGAGGACGCCACCAACCTGACCCAGGCCCTGAAAGGCGATGCCAAGACCCAGGGCGACTGGGGCGAGTGGCAACTGGAACGCCTGCTGGAGCGCGCCGGCCTCCAAAAAGAGGTGCACTACCGCAGCCAGTCCAGCTATGCCGATGCGGCCGGCCGGCAAAAGCGCCCCGATTACATCATCCACCTGCCCGGCAACAAGCAGCTGGTGCTGGATGCCAAGGTGTCGCTTACGGCCTACGAACGCTACTGCAGCTGTGCGGAGGAGGACGAGCGCCGCCAGCACCTGCGCGCCCATGTGGACAGCCTGCGCCGCCACATCCGGGGCCTGAGCGAGAAGAACTACCAGCAGCTCTACCAGATCAACAGCCCGGACTACCTGCTGCTGTTCGTGCCCCTGGAACCGGCCTTTGCCCTGGCCATACGCGAGGAGCCGGGCCTGTTCAACGAAGCGCTGGACCGCCACATCGTGCTGGTCACCACCTCCACCTTACTGGCTACCCTGCGCACCGTGGCCTTCATCTGGAAACAGGAAAAGCAGAAGCGCAACGTGCTGGAGATCGCCCACCAGAGCGGCCTGCTGTACGACAAGTTCGTGAGCTTTGTGGAGGATCTGCAGCAGGTGGGCCACCGCCTGGATCAGACCCACCAGGCCTACGAGGCGGCCATGTACAAGCTGCGCGACGGCAAGCGCTACGGCGACACCCTCATCGGGCGGGCCGAGAAGGTGAAAGCCCTGGGCGCCAAGGCCAGCAAGCAGCTGCCGCCCGAACTGCTGGACGAGCCGGCCACCAACGGAAAGGCGGACGATCAGGAGTAAACGCGCGTGCAGCGATCGACCAGCTCGCGGCGGGCCCGCCGCAGGGCGTTCTGCTCGCCTTCGGTCAGCTGATCCCAGCGCCGGCCGCCCCGCCACCACCGGAGCAGGTCGCGGTAGTAGAGCGCAGCCAGTCCGCTCAGGACCATCGCCAGGGGTACCGCCCACCACCAGGGACTGCCCCGGAGCTGTCTCTTATACCAATCT
>JAJDFU010000022.1 GCA_020528935.1 Saprospiraceae bacterium
TGCCAGCTCCGCCGTATTGGTGTTGACATCCTCCAGTTGCCACCCGCCCTCGAGGGTCAGGTCGGCCTGGTTCACATCGTCGTCGTCATCTCTGTCGCAGGCTGCGAAGGTCGTCAGGGCCAGCAGCGCGAGCATCAAAAGGGTGCGTGCATTCATGATTCGGTGTTTTTCTGAAAAAAAGATCTGTAGAAGTGTGCAAGAAAACGAAGCCAGCTGCCGGTTTGGTACTTGTACAGCAGGGGAGTTGATCCGGAGCGGCCGGCAGGGAGCTAAAAATTGAAAAAATCCTTCTATTTTAGTTCAAAATCCCTGAATGTCCGTCGTACCCGAACTCAAAACCCTCGTCGGCCTCGGTAAGACCGGCCAGGCCATCGACGGCCTGTTGCAACTGACCGAAAAACTGGGCGATACCGACCTGAACAACCAGGCTATTATGCTCTCCGGCCAGTATCGCTCGCTGGAGGCCGATCGCGCCCGGATGCTGCTCGATCCCCAGGCCGAAGGCCTCCGCTCGGCCCGGATCAACCGCTCCCTGCTCTATATCCTGGACCAGATCCCCGATGCCACACCCGGCAAGCTGACCTACGTGAAGGACGACGGCGAGGAGGTGGAAGTGGTGAAAAATTCCACCAATGTGCAACAGGCAGAAGGCAGCGGGCACATCCTCATCCAGGACGTGTCCGGAGGGACGATCAACGTACACGTACACCACAACACCCCCCCGGAAAAACCGTAAATCCAAATCAATATGGTTATCAGTACACTAGCCGCTGCAGCCGTCTCCGCCCTGGTGCCTTTCCTGGTGAAGGGGGGCGAACAGATCGCCGAAAACGCAGGCGAAGACCTGTGGAAACTCATCAAAGGCAAGTTCACGGGCGACAAGGCCCAAAAGAAGCTGGACAAGCTGAAAGAAAAGCCGGAGGATAAAGAAATCCAGGAGCGCGTCAAGCATGAGCTCATAGACGAACTGGAGGGTGACACGGACTTCGCCCAACAGCTGCAGGCCATCCTGGACCAGCTCCCGCAAGCTGCCAAGTCCAACGTGCAAAACATCTCCGGCGAGAGGAACATCGGCATACAGGACGTGAGCGGCGGTCAGATCAATATCCATAAAGGGAATAAGGATACCTAGCCGGAAGATTCGTAAGGAGGTCTTCGTTCAGCATGGGATCCTATTCAGGATAATACCATTTATACCCCAGAATAGTTATGTCTGCTCAACAGTTTTCGGGCCAGGGGAATATCGGTCTCCAGCATATTTACGATTCCGATATTAACATTACTCAGTACATAAGCCAGTCGGCTGATTACCGGGCTATGCTAAGCCGGGAGGGCGAGCTGGCCGACATGGTGGAATTTTACCAGGCGAAAGGCGATGCGCAAAAAGCGCTGGCGAAAAGCGAGGAGTTGGAAGCGCACCGCAAGACCATCCGGGAATTCAAAGACAATGTCCTCAAACTGGCTGACACCTTCCAGTCCATCGAGGTCAATACGGAACGCCTGCGCCGGGCCCGGGCGCATTTTGAAAAAGGAGAGTTCCGGGAAGCCGATGCCATCCTCCAGGCCGGGGAGATGCAGGCGGATCAGGACAAGCTGCTGGCCGAAAAACAGCGCCTGACCCATAAATTGGACGAGACCGACGAAATGCTGCGGGCCAACGCCAACGAATGGCTGATCAAAGCGCAGACCACGGTATTGGAAAAGACCGATCCAAACTGGTTTGAACAGGCACAGGAATATTATGAAAAGAGTCTGAAAAGCTTTGTAGAACAGGAGAACCTGTTTCGATACGCTTATTTCCTGCAGGAGCATAAGCAATACCGAAGGGCAATGGCCTCTTATGAACGCCTGCTCGAAACCTTCGGAGGGCAAATGGAGCCCGAAGAACGCGCTACCAGCCTGAACAACCTGGGCTTGTTATTATCGGACAACAATCGGTATGTGGAGGCGGAGT
>JAJDFU010000446.1:0-522 GCA_020528935.1 Saprospiraceae bacterium
TCCACCTGACAAAGTCCAAGTCTAACTATCTAACGTCTAACTATCTAACGTCTAACTATCTAACGTCTAATCAAAACCCCATGCCTGCTCTCTACGCCCTGCTCGTCGGCATCAACGACTACCCTCATCCGCAGATGCGCTTGTCCGGCTGCGTGAACGATCGCGATGCGGTACACCGCTTCCTGTCGCGCTATGCCTTTGCCCAGGAGATGGACTTCCACGACCTGCTGCTCACCGACCAGGATGCCAAGCGGGAAGGCGTCATCCGGGGTTTTCAGCACTTTCAGCAGGCCGGCCCGGGCGACCTCTGCGTGTTCTACTTCAGCGGGCACGGCTCCCAGGCCCTGGTGCCGCCGGAGTTCTACCACCTCGACCCCGACCACAAGTGCGAGACGGCCGTGTGCTGGGACAGCCGCCTGCCCGGCGGGCAGGACCTGACCGACAAGGAGAACAGCCAGCCCATCTTCGCCCATGTGGAGCCCCCGGCCCACATTCAATTCCTGGCCCTTTTTGACAGCTCCC
>JAJDFU010000446.1:532-5842 GCA_020528935.1 Saprospiraceae bacterium
CTTCCCCGTTTGTCGGGAGCTGCAGCTTGGGATGAGACGTGGTTCCAGGCGGACGGTCTTTGCGCTGTTGCTGGTCTGGCGAGACCCGTCCTCCTTATTGCGGTGGACGTAGCCGGAATGGCAGCTGTGGAGCAGGGCCAGGAAGTGAATATCGGCCGCGGGCTCCACATGGGCGAAGATGAGCTGGCTGATCTCCTTGTCGGGCAGGTCCTGCCCGGCGGGCAGGACCTGACCGACAAGGAGATCAGCCAGCTCATCTTCGACCATGTGGAGCCCGCGGCCGACATCCACTTCCTGGCCCTGTTCGACAGCTGCCATTCCGGCTCCGTTTCCCGCAATACGGAGGAAGTGCCTCGCATGACCAGCCAGCACGAAAAGCCCGTCCGCCTGGACAACCTCTACGGCATCGAGCGCTTCACCCGCGACCGCGGCTTCTACACCCCGCGCTCGGCCCGCCACGTGCTGCTCTCGGCGGCGCGCTCCTACGAGTCGGCCTGGGAGACCTCTTTCAACAGCGGCGGGCAGCGCATCCGGCGGGGTGCCTTCACCTATTCCCTGCTGCAGGTGCTGGAGAACTCGAACCTGGACGGCATGCGCTACGAGGAGCTGCACGCCCGCATCGCCGCCAATGTGGCCACCGTGCTCAGCAATCCGCAGCACCCCCAGCTCGAATACGTGAGCGAGCAGGTGCGCGAGCAGGACCGCCTCCTGTTCGGCCGGGCCAAACAGGGTGTACCCCGCCACTACGTATACTTCCACGGCGAAGCCGACAGCTGGCAGATGGACCTGGGCGCCATCCACGGCATCCGGCAGGGCGACCGTTTGGCTCTGACCGGAGCCGGCGACGTGCAGCAGGCCACCGCCCGGCAGGTGTATCCCGGCTATGCCGAAGTGGAGCTGGACGGCCAGCCCGACCCGGCGAAGAGCTACTACCTGGCCGATGCCTTCGCCCACCTCAAGGCCGTGAGCATCACGGTAGCCCCCCGCGAACGCGAGCGAACAGCGGAAGAGCAAACCGTGCTGGACCGGCTCATCGCTGCCGTCCAGGAGCACGACTCCCCCCACCTGGCCTATAGCGGCGACCCGGAGCAGGCCAACTACCTGCTGGACGTGCAGCACGGGCTGCTGCTGCTCTTCCCCCTGGGCAGCGACCGCCCCGCCTTCAAGGGCAGCGAGCTGCAGGGGCAGGAGCCGGAGGCCGCCATCGAGCACTTTCTCGCCAAGGTGGACAAGGTAGCCAGCTGGGAATACCTCTGGAACCTGGGCAACCACCGCAGCAACCTGGACCCGCATCGCGAGCTGGAGGTGGAGCTGATGGAATACACCGATTACCCCTCCGCCGGCCAGGTGGACCAGGGCACCGTCCGGAACAAAGACCCCTTTGGCGAGGTGTCCACCTTCAGCTATTTCTACAAGAACGGAGAGTGGCACAACCCCTGCATCGGCCTGTCGGTGAGCCGCAAGCGCGACGGGCAGTACAGCGGGCCGCTCTGGGTAGCCGGGCTCTTCTTCAACGAGCAGTACGGCATCCACGACATCTTCCTGCCCGTGCGGGAGATCCAGCGCGGCGATGCGCCCTATCAGATGTCCTTCACGGCCAATGGCGTGCAGTACTTCCAGCTCTGGCTCAACGTACCGGACACCCTGTACGAGGAGTGGGGCGAGACCGAGGTGCTCAACCGCATGAAGATCCTGGTGTCCACCACGCCCTTCAAGACGGATGCTTTTGTGCAAAGTGACCTGGAGCTGCAGCGCGCCGAGCGCTTCCGCGGCGAGACCTCCCGCGCCATGGGCGGACCGGCCAACCTGCCGCCCGTAGATACGGCCAACACCTGGGCCGCCCTGGACGTCACCTTCCGCATCCACCGGCCCATGGACGGCAAGCCCCTGGCCGAAGGCACGACCGAACTGGGCCAGGCGGCCCTCACTGCGCCCCGGGGCTTCCAGGCACAGAGCGTGCGCCTCACCAGCGCCACCACGGCCAACCGCGCCATCCTCGACGGCACCACGACCGAAACCCCTGCCGGCGGCAGCGAGCGGGCCGCTTCCCGGAGTGTAGCCGACGCACTGGTGGCGCCCCCTACCCTGCCCGGCCTGCTGGAGCCCGCCAACCTGGCGTCCAGCCGCTCGGTGGGCGAGTCGCTCAACGTACTCGAATTCCACGGCGCCCAGGGCCTCGATCAGGTGAGCGCCGACCACCCCATCCGGCTGGAGCTGCCCAGGACGAGTGCCGATGAGGCCTTCCTGCCCCTGGGCTACGATGCCGAAGCCGGCCTGTTCGTACCCCTCGGCCATACCGATGCGGCGGGCGTGGTGCACATCAACAAGATGCCCGAAGAGGGCGAATCTACGGCCCGCGGCCTGGGCCGCTCGCTCAAGATCTACGTGCAGCGCATGCTGCGCATCCGGACCGGCCGGGAAGACCACTACCCCATCCTGGCCGCCGTCACCGACGATACGGGCGAGGAGGCCGAAGCCGTGACCGACATCGGCACCATCCGCCTGCAGGTGGGCCAGGCCGACGCCGTCTGGGTGGTGGTACACGGCATCATCGGCGACAATTCGGACAAGGCCTTCATCGCCGCGCGCGTCCGCAAGCAGCAGGCCGGGCAGGGCGTAGCCGAAGCCGAACAGCTCCGGCCCCTGGTGCTCACCTTCGACTACGACAGCCTGAGCATACCCATCGAGCAGACGGCCCGCGACCTCAAGCGCAAACTGCAGGAGGCCGGCATCACGGAGGCCAATCGCGACAAGGTCACCCTCATCGCCCACAGCATGGGCGGGCTGGTGAGCCGCTGGATGCTGGAAAAGGAAAGCGGCCACGAGCTGGTAGGGCGCTTCGTGCAGGTGGGCAGCCCCAACAGCGGCTCGCCCTGGGCCAATGTGTACGACATGAGCATGTTCGCCCTGGGCAAGCTGATCAACTTCCTGCCCCTGCCGGGCCTGCTGCAGGAAGTGCTGGGCGGCATCGGCAAGATCTGGGATCAGGTGGAAGTGACGGTCGAGCAGCTGCAGCCGGATTCGGAATTCGTGAAAAACCTGCAATCGCCCGGAAGCCGGGCGCCCGTGCCCTACTACATCGTGCCCGGCGACGACGCCCGCATGCACAGCCTGGAGGACGGGAAGAAAGGCTGGTTTGCCCGGCTGGTGGCCGGCGCCACCCAAAAAGCCACCGACAAACTGGCCTCCAGGCTGTTCAAAGACCAGCCCAATGACGATATTGTGGCCGTATCCAGCATGCAGGCCGTGCCCAAAAGCCCCGGCCCGGTGCACCTGGCGCCGCCGGTGGGCTGCGACCATTTTTCCTATTTCATTCACCCGGACGGGATCGCCCAGCTGACCGGCATCCTCTCCGGCGAATACGATAACGCATAACACCCATGAAGGACGACCTCCGGCAGCAGATCCAGGCCAAGATCGCCGACAACAAACTGGCCGACGCCCTCGACCAGTTTCTCAACTGGGCGACCGCCCACGACGACCAGGACCTGCAGAACACGCTCTACCTGATGAAGGGGCAGTTTAACCGCCTCAAGGAGAACGAGCGGCTCAACATCATCCCCCTCACCGATGCGCTGCGCGAGCAGAGCCGCATCACCCACGCCCTGCTGAGCACGCTGGAGAACGTGCCCCGCTCCGACAGAGGCGGCGCGGAAGCCCCCGGACGAGCGCGGCCCTCAGCGCCGGAAGCGGACTCGGAAACCCACACCATCCTCTTTCTGGCTTCCAATCCCAGCAAAACGGCCAAGCTGCAGCTGGACAAGGAGTTCGTACAGATCTTCGACAGCCTGCAGAACACGCCGGACAGCTTTCAGCTCAAGGCCGAGTGGGCCGTGCGGCCGGAGCAGCTGCAGAAAGCCATCCTTACCCACAAGCCCCACATCCTCCACTTCTCCGGCCACGGCGAGGGCGACAACGGCGCTGCCGGCAGCGAGGGCGATCGCGGCATCGCCATCGACCGGATGATCCAGGAGGAAGGCGGCATCATCCTGCAGGACCTCAACGGCGAGCCCCAGCGGGTGAGCGGCAAGGCGCTGGGCTTCATGCTGCAGAATCTCAAGCGCAAGGTGCCCCTGAACATGGTATTGCTCAACTCCTGCTATTCCGACGATCAGGCCCGGGAGATCGCCCGGCACGTGCCCTTTGTGATCGGCATGGATACGGCCGTAAAGGATGCAGCAGCCATCCACTTCGCCAAGGGCTTCTACATGGGCCTGGTCGCCGAGGGCGACGACGTCTTCGACGAGGAGCACATCGACTTCGCCTTCAACACGGCCCTGACCGAGGTGATGCTCATGGAGGGCGACGGCTTCCAGATCCCGCGCATCTGGGTGCAGGGGGAGCAGCGGGAAAACCCGGCAGGCTAGCATCATGGACGAGGCGCTACGCCAACAGATCATCGAGCTGATCGGGCAGCATGCGCTCGAGGACGCCCTGGACCGCATGCTGCACTGGGCCTTTCAGGAGGCGGATGCGGAGCGGGAAAGCCAATTCCAGGAGCTCCGCCTGCGCTATCTCGAGCTCGAGGAACAAAAGAACTACCACGACCTGCGCCTCCGGTCAGCCATGCGCGGGCAGGCCGAGATCGGCCGGCAGCTGCTGGATGCCTTGCCGGCCGGCGAGGAAGGCACCCCGCCCACGCCCGCAGAGGAAGAGCCCGGTCAGACGCCGGTGGTCCTCTTCCTGGCCTCCAACCCCAGCCAGACGGCCAAACTCCAACTGGACAAGGAATTCGTACAGATCGCCATGAGCCTGCAGGACAGCGTTCAGCCCTTCGAGCTCAAGGCCGAATGGGCCGTGCAGCCCCAAAGCCTGATGGAATACATCCTGCAGCACCGCCCGCGAGTGCTCCATTTTTCGGGCCACGGTCAGGGCCGGGAGGGGGATGCCGGCAACGGCCGCGGCATCGACACCGAAGGCATGGCCGCCGGGCAGGAGAGCGGCATCTTCCTGCAGGATGCCAACGGCCGGGCCCGGCTGGTCAGCGGGCAGGCCCTGGGCAGCCTGTTCCAGACCATCACCCGGCAGGTGCCGGTCCAGTTGGTGCTGCTCAACGCCTGCTACTCGGCCGAGCAGGCCCGGCACATCGGTGAGCACGTGCCTTTCGTCATCGGCATGAGCAAGGCCGTCCCGGACAAAACGGCCATCACTTTCGCCAAGGGCTTCTACGTGGGCCTGGCCTATTCCCGCACCCGCACCGATATCGACTTCGCCTTCCAGGCCGGCCTCACGCAGATCGAGCTGATGGGCCTCAGCGGGGTGGAGCAGCCGGTCTTGTGGGTGGATGGGGAGAAGGGGTAGTCGGTAGTC
>JAJDFU010000676.1 GCA_020528935.1 Saprospiraceae bacterium
TTGCCCCAGAACGGTGCGCCCTTTCGATCCCAACAAATCGCCACGCTCTCCGGCAACCTGCACGAAGAGAGCACCAGGCCCGATTTTGTAGAAACCGTCCAGCAACTGAAGGAAAGCTCCAACGGACTCAGTCTGGCGGAGCGGCGAAATATCGAGGTTTCCTGGCGGGATCTGCAGCGCATACTGTGCCTGGACACGGCTTTTGTCAAGCGCCGGGCCCAACTGATCTCCGAGGCCTTCCACGCCTGGATGAAAGCCCGGGAAGCCAACGATTACCGACATTTCGGCGAAGCCCTGGCCAAACTGGTGGACACCAAACGCGAAGAAGCTGAATTGCTGGGCTATGAGGATCATCCCTACGATGCCCTGCTGGAAGAATTTGAACCCGGCAGCCGGGTGGCCAAACTGGATACTCTTTTCCGGCACGTTCGCCAAAACCTCGTGCAATTCGTCCGGGATTTGGACCATCAGCTGGCCGGAATTGATGATCGTTTTCTGCACTTCAACTACTCCAAGGACACCCAATGGAAATTCGGTATTCACCTGCTGGAAAAACTGGGCTATGACTTTGAGTCTGGCCGGCAGGATATCGCCCCGCACCCCTTCACCATCAACTTTTCGCCGGAGGACGTGCGCGTGACCACCCGCATCGACGAGCAGGATCTGGCCAACATGACCTGGAGCTGCATTCACGAAGCCGGGCACGCCATGTACGAACAGGGACTACCCAAAGAGCCCTACGGCTTGCCCATCAGCCGGGCAGCTTCCCTGAGCATACACGAATCTCAAGCCCGCTTATGGGAAAACCACGTGGGCCGGAGCCTGACGTTCTGGAAGGCGAACTATCCCATGCTCCAGCGCTATTTTCCGGCTCAGCTTCGCCACGTATCCCTCGGCCAGTTCTACCAGGCCATCAATAAAGTGATGCCCAACCTGATCCGCACGGAAGCCGACGAACTGCACTATCATTTCCACGTGATGGTGCGCTACGAACTGGAAAAAGGATTGATGGACGGCAGCCTGGAAGCCAAGGAACTGGTTTCGCACTGGAATGCTATGTACCAAGACTATCTGGGTGTGGATGTGCCGGATGACAGACGAGGGATCCTGCAAGACATCCACTGGGCGCACGGGAGCTTTGGCTATTTTCCCACCTACTCGCTGGGAAGTTTTTACGCCGCTCAGTTCTTTCGCAAGGCCAAGGCAGACCGGCCTGAATTGACGGATCAGATGGCTCAGGGCAATCTGAAACCGCTGAAGGAATGGCTGCAGGAGCACATATACGACCGGGGCAAGCGATTCGAAGCGGAAGAACTGTGCGAAAAAGTAACCGGTGAACCCCTGCGCTTTTCCTATTTCATGGAATACGCCAGGGAAAAATACCAAGGCCTCCTGGAAATGCAGGATACCGGCGTCGGATCGGAATCGGAGATGATCTGATCAAACCAGGCGGTCGGAAAGAGCGGTTTCCGCTTCGGACCGCTGTTCCTCTTCTTTATTTTTCTTCCGGTTGCGATACCAGATGAAAGCTACCGTACCGATAATGACGTACGGCATAGCCAGCATGTAGAGAATGCCGCTGTTGAGCCCCCTGCCTGCCGTACCGCCATTGGCCATATTGCTTTCCGCCGACATGCGGCACATGGGGCACTGGGCGTTCAGCTCAGGTGCCAGGAAAGAAAAAACAAGCATCAAGGCAAAAAGGGAAAAAAGTATTTTCTGGTTGTTCGTCATCATCGCAATTGTGGTTTACTGGTAGTAGGGCAAAAGCATTAGGTATACAACCGGACCGGTTATTGCCACATACAGCCAGAGGGGAAAAACCCAACGGGCCATGCGCTTGTGGCGCTCGTATTGGCCGGTATATGCCCGTATGAAGGTAAACAAAATGAAAGGCAGAATGATTCCGGCCAGCGAGATGTGGCTGAGCAGCAAGATCAGGTAAAACGTACGCATGCTACCGGCTTTAGCCTTTTCGGCTGCATCCACCAGGCCGTCTCCATTCACATCGCCGTACAGGGTCTCCGGGGTGGTGAAGTGGTACGCCACATAGCTGAGCAAGAAGAGCACGGATAGCCCCATGGCTGCGTATATCGCATTGCGGTGAGCAACTACTTTTTTCCGTTTGATCATCAGCAAAGCATACACCAAAACGAAGGCGGTAATGGCATTGAGCGAGGCGTGGAAAGGCGGCAGAAAGCTGAAATCCCAGCCCTCCGGCAGCGGGATCTTCACCGAGCGCATGAGTCCCACCAGGAAGAGCACAACGATCGTCACAGCCACGGCGGCGATGTTGAGCTTACGGGCCAGGTCTTTATCGGGCTTTGATCGCAGCAACGTACTCATAATTCGTGGATTCGGAATCGAAAAACCGGCAGAGTGAAACCCAGCGGCTCAATCGCCCACCGGGACCTGCCGTCGCATCGGCTTCTTACTTTTCGGGTTCCCGCTTGAGTTCGGTCTCAGAGGTTTCCACCGGCAGTAAGACGGCGATATGCTCTACCAGGCGTTTCATATCTTCCTGTTTACGTACATCGTAATAACGCTTCACCACCAGACTGTCGGTCAGCGCCAGGTAAGGATTTTCATCTAAATCCACTTTCTCCAGGGGGAGCTTCAGGCCTTCGCGGCCGGCCAGTGGTTCGGCGTTCGCGCCGGGAGCGGTCAGGAAGGCCGCCTGCCCGAGCGGCAGGCTTTCGAGCTGCTTCAGCAACCCGGCGCTATCCTGTGCTGTGGGCAACAAGAGATACTGCACCTCCGGCCGCTCCTGAAACTGGTCGTGAAACTCATTCAGGTAGTACAGCATGCGCTCCCGGGTGGAGTCTTCTTCCGGTACCAGGGCCCATACCACGATGTGTGTGCGCAGACTGGACGCATTCAGCAGGGTGTCTTTACCCGTTGGCAGTTCCGCTGCCGTAAGGCGGGCGTATTCGCCCAGGTCGTCCAGCACTTCCTTACGGTACTCGAAGCCCTGTTTGAGATAATACCAGGACAGGAGCGGCAGGCCCGCCAGCAGGATGGACAATGCGATAAATTGAATGATCCGCTTGGTCGTCAAGAGGTGTTTGGTTTTTCCTTATGCGATTCTAATACGGTTTCAAGGATGAAATGCCTCGTTCTTCAGAGGCAGGAAAACCGGGAATGCGCGCAAAAAAATATTACCGCTCCTTATTGGTTTAGTTATTAATCCAATCCATACGGAAGCGGTATGCGACTTTTATTTTTTTTACGGTATCCGCCAGAAGCCGGAATGCCGTACACGGGGATGGGCCATTGCGGCCTGGTCAGCCCAGCGGACGGTAGAGGGTGGGGTCCTCGAGCAGGCGCCCCTGGAGATCGGCATCCTCCACGGCTGGTTCGGCATCCTTTTGTTCGATCAGTTCGCGGCGCTTTTTCCAGGAATTGCCCTCCTGAAAAAAGGCGATGATGGCCCAGATCAGCAGGACGGTGGGCAGGAGCACGCTCAGGGCCAGCCCCTTCACTTCGTAGCGCATGTGCATGAATTCATACACGATGAAGTACGCTTTGTAGAGGGAAAGGCCGATCAGGCAAATACCGACCACAAAGAATACCGCGGCGTACTTCTCCGCTCCGGGTATCACATAGCCCTTTCCCAGTAAGGACAGAAAAACTTCTACCAGCGTAACCGCAGCCAGCAGATACAGTCCTTTGAACACTTTTTTCTTGGATTCTTCGTAGCTCAGATGTTCCATGTTTGTTCGGGTTTAGCCCTCGACTTCAGGGCCTTGATCGGTCAAAGGAGATAAAAAACGAGAAAAACGAATACCCACACCAGGTCTACAAAGTGCCAGTACAGGCCTACCTTTTCGACCATCTCGTAGCCATTCTTCCGCTCCACATAGATATTGCTGGCCACATTGACCAGGATAATGGTCAGGATCAGCACGCCGGTAAATACGTGAAAGCCGTGAAAGCCCGTGATGAAGAAGAACAGCGCACCAAAGGCTTTTGGTCCGAAGGCCTGCTGGCCACGCGAGCCGTCGGCAAACTGCACCTCGCGCTGTACCCAGTCGCCTTCGTGTTTGTGGATGAGATAACTCTCGCCCGCATCGAAGGTTTCGGGTTCTTCACCTGCTTCGTAGGCATGGCCGTGTTCGTCCTCCAGATACACGCCGTCCTGCGTCCAGGTACCGAAGGGGTTGGTATTGACGGTCATGTGTTCGGTGCCGATCAGGTTGTTCCACTCCCAGGCCTGGCAGCCCAGGAAGCCGCTGCCACCGAGGATGGTGAGGAACAGCCAGATCATCACACCGCGCTTATTTTCGCGATGGCCCTCCTGTACGGCCCGCACCATGGTCACGGAACTTACGATGAGCAGGAAGGACATGATGGTCACAAAGATGAGCGGCGCGTGGTGAATGCCGAAAGGAGCGGTACTGAATACGAAATCAGGCACCGGCCAGGTCGGGCTGCTGAAGCGCAGAGCGCCGTAGGCTATGAGAAAGCCCGCAAAAGTGAAGGCATCCGAAAGCAGGAAGTACCACATCATGATCTTCCCGTAGCTGGCCCTGAACGGCGATTTACCGCCTTCCCACAGGTCGCCGTTCTGCGAGGCTGCCTGTTCGTTCTGCTGCTGTTCGATCACAGACTCCGTTGTCGCCATGGTTCGTTCTGGTTTGTTGGTGGAGCAGACGTCCAGTTACTGAAAAAGGAAAAAGAACAAGAGGTATAACCACAGCAAATCTACGAAATGCCAGTAGGTTGCGGTTAATTCAAAGCGCAGTTTTCGGGCCGCACTGAAGCGAAACGGCAGTGCAAATGCGTGAATGAGCGCGACCACCAGGGCCGCAATACCTCCAAGCACGTGAGCCGCGTGGATGCCGCTGATCACGTACACGAACGAGCCCGAGGGATTGGTCGTAAGCTCTACCCCACTGGCGGCCAGGGCCTGCCAGCCCTGATACTGCAGCACCACAAAGGCCAGGCCCAGCAGAAAGGTGAGTACCATCAGGCCCTTGTACAGCTTTTCCCGGCCCTTTTTGAAGGCCGTGTAGCTGCCGTGGAGGCTGGCACTGCTCAGCAGAATTACGCCTGTGCTCACAAAGAAAAGCGCAGGCAATTCGAATTCCAGCCAATTGCCCGCCGCCTGGCGCACGATGTACGCACTGGTAAAGGCCGCAAACATCATGGTGATGCTGGCCATGCCCACCCAAAGGGCGAATTTTTTGGGATGAATATTACTTCGTCGGTATCCTCCGGTTGTCATGTATGCCTGTTCCATTTCCATTACAGCTTGTCGATGAATAAGATCAGCAGGGTCAAAGGCAGGTAGAAAAAGGAGTAAAACATCAGTTGCAGGGCCGCTTTGCGATCAAACCGCCGGTAAAAGTTCCAGGACAGCAGTGCGTATCCCAGGCTGAGTGCCATTCCGCCCAGGGCCGACAGCCATCCGGCAGTGCCGAGATAATAGGGAACAAACACCAGCGGCAGCAGAAAAGCAGCGTGCAGCAAAGCCTGCAGGCCGATGCTTCGGGCCGGGAGGCCGTCTTTGCCGGGCGGAATGAAGTGGTAGCCGGCTTTGCGATAATCCGCATACCCCAGAAAACCGATGGACCAGAAGTGCGGAAACTGCCATAGAAACTGTATCCCGAAGAGAGCCAGTGCCAGGTAGGTCACCTGCCCCTGACCGGCCACACAGCCGATGAGCGTAGGCAAAGCCCCGGGGATGGCGCCGATCATCACCGCACCCGGTGTCATGCGCTTGAGCGGAGTGTACAGAAAAGCGTACATCACCATGGCCAGGGTACCGAAAAAGGCTGTCCAGGGATTGATGTATGCCAGCAGGGTGATGCCGGCCAAAGCCATGAGGCCGGCGGCCAGAACGGCTTCCGAGATCTGCATGCGGCCTGCCGCCAGCGGGCGGTCGGCCGTGCGCTTCATCTGGCTGTCGTACTCGCGCTCCAGCACCTGATTGAGGGCGTTGGCCGCACCGGTGACCAGAAAGCCACCCAGCAAGAGCGCACCCACCACGGCCCAGTCGATAGCCCCCTGCAAGCCGATGAGGTAAGCCATCCAGGAGGAAAAGACCACCGTAAGGGTAAGGCGTAGCTTTACCAGAAGCTGGTAGTCTTTCAGTTTTTGCCGGGCGCCGGCCCTCCAGATGCCCGAATTTGCTTTGGTTTGTATGCTTTGTTCGTTCACTTGCTACCCTGCGTATATGTTTAAGGAGGCGATGGGTGCCCATCACCTCCTTAAGCTTTTTGAAAACAGTTGATCGTCAACCGCTCATGTTACTCCTCTTGCACATCAGTGTACATTGGTCTCGCCTTCCTGAGCCGGTACGATCTGAGGAATGTATTCTTTGCCGTCTTTGCCGTAGTCGTAGGCCCAGCGCTGAACGGTCGGGACCTTGCCGGGCCAGTTGCCGTGGCCGGTTTTGATCGGCGTCGTCCATTCCAGGGTGCTTGCTCCCCAGGGGTTGCGCGTGGTCATCTTCTTACCGTACCAGATGCTGTAGAAAAAGTTGATCACGAACAGGATCTGGAAACCAAAGGTGACAATGGCCGCGATAGTGATGAACTGGTTCAGCCCGGCAAAGTGGCTGAAGGTTTCAAAGTTGTCAAAGCTGTAATAGCGGCGAGGCACTCCGGCCATACCCAGGTAGTGCATAGGCCAGAACACTGCGTAAGCGCCTACCAGCGTACCCCAGAAGTGGATCTTGCCCAAGGTGTCGTTCATAAAGCGGCCGTACATCTTGGGAAACCAGTTGTAGATGCCGGCAAACATGCCGAAAAAGGCCGCCACGCCCATCACGATGTGGAAGTGAGCTACTACGAAGTACGTATCGTGAAGCTGAATGTCAATGGCGGAATTGCCCAGGAAGATACCGGTGAGGCCACCGGAAATGAACATGGATACAAAGCCGATGCCGAACAGGCTGGCCGCATTGAAACGGATATTACCGCCGTACAAGGTGGCGATCCAGTTGAACACCTTTACAGCCGAAGGCACTGCAATGATCAGGGTGAACACCACAAAGAAGTTGGAGATGAAGGGATTCACACCGGACATGAACATGTGGTGCGCCCAAACGATGAAGCTCAGAAACGCAATGGCCAGGATGGAAAATACCATGGCCTTGTAGCCAAAGATCGGCTTGCGGGAGTGCACCGAAAGCACCTCCGACACCATGCCCATAGCCGGCAGGATGATGATATACACCTCGGGGTGACCGAAGAACCAGAACAGGTGCTGATAGAGCACCGGGCTGCCGCCGGCGTAATCGAGTGCCTGGTTGTTGATAAAGATCTCATTCAGGAAGAAGCTGGTATTCAGCTCCCGGTCGAAAACCACCAGAAAGAAGGCGGATACCAGCACCGGAAAAGAGAGCAAGCCGATGATGGCCGTGATGAAGAACGACCAGATCGTCAGCGGCATGCGCCACATGCTCATACCTTTCGTGCGCAAGTTGAGCACTGTAGTGATGTAGTTGATCCCGCCCAGAAGAACGGAAACCACAAAGAACACCAGGCTGACCACCCATAGCGTCATGCCGGCACCGGAACCGGAAGACGCCTGTGGCAAGGCACTAAGTGGCGGATAGGCCGTCCAGCCCCCCGCAAAAGGCCCCGTATTCAGGAAGAGGGAGAAGAACATGACCACACTGGCCAGAAAAAAGAACCAGTAGGAAAGCATGTTCAGAAACGGCGAGGCCATATCCCTTGCACCGATCTGGAGCGGAATGAGCAGATTGCTGAACGTACCGCTCAGGCCGGCCGTAAGCACAAAGAACACCAGGATGGTGCCGTGCATGGTCACCAGGGCATAGTAGAACTCGGGCGCAAGCGTACCTACGCCGGCGTCATTGACCACGATCCACTTGCCGAGCACGGGCTTCAGCCAGGCCAGGCTCTCCTCCGGAAAGCCCAACTGCAAACGGAAAACCAACGACATCAGGGCACCAACAATAGCCCAGAACATGCCGGTGATCAGAAATTGCTTGGCAATGATCTTGTGATCCTGACTGAAAATATAGGTCGTAATGAAATTAGCCTGGTACTTGTCACCTTCGTGATGCTCGTGAAAGTGATCGTCGTACCCGTACTCCTCAATGAGCAGGTCCTCATCGTATTTGGGAGTGGTCGTTACCGGTGTTGCTACATTAGCCATGACAGCTTAGTGGTTTTTATGCGTTAGAGTACAAATCCTAGTATCCACAAACCTCAATATACCAAGGTTTGTTCATGCATTTTTTAAGGCTTGCGTCAAAAGTCATTCCGCAGCCTCTTCCTGAAGATCTTCAACCTCCTCCGGAGCCGCTTCGGAAATGGCATCCGTCTCGCTCTTGAACGGGTCGTCGTCAGTACCCTTTATCGTGGATTCGTAGTAGGACTGCTGCTTGGACAGCCAGTCCTGGTACTCGGCCTCCGGTACGATCTTGACCAGACGCTTCATACTGAAGTGCCCCTTTCCGCACAGCTCCGCACAAGCCAACTCGTAGTCAAAGGCTTCCCACTTCAGGAGACTTTCCGGATCATCCGGGTCTATCGGCACATTGTATTCGTCGTAGTTTTTCAGCTCCTGGCGATATTCCTCGGTGGTCTTGCTGGGGGTGAACACGAAATAGGTCGGCATGCCGGGCACGGCGTCCATTTTGACGCGAAAATGCGGGAGGTAAAAGTTGTGCAGGACGTCCCGCGAGGTGATGCGCACCCGCACCTTTTTGCCGACGGGCAGCACGATCTCCGTAGGGTGAATGTCGTCGTGGTTCTTGGTATCGGTCCAGTCCTGGCCCAGCGGATTGCTGGCGGATATTTTTTTGTAGTCGCGGGCACCGAGCTTGCCGTCCGGTCCCGGATAGCGGAGCAGCCAGGCAAACTGCATGCCGGTGGCTTCGATCTCGATGTATTCCTCTTCCGGGCTCACATCGGCCATCACTTCATTCCAGGCATCCAATCCCTTGATCACCAGGAAGGTCATCACCACGGCGGGAATGAGGGTCCAAACCACCTCCAAGCGGTTGTTGTGGGAAAGGAATTCGGCCTTGCCGCCCCGTCGCCCCTGATAGCGCCAGGCAAAGTAGAACAGCGCGATATGCGTGAGCACGAACACTATGCCCGTGAAAAAGAGCGTAACGGCAAACATATTGTCCAGGGCACCGCCGTGTTGGGAGGCAGAGGCGTGCGGACCAAAGCCGAGAAACCAGTTCTTGTAGTACAGGCCAGAGGCGATGGTAGCCGCCAGAAATACGATCAGGAAGAGGAGCGAAAGAGCTCCGTTGCGGCGATTGACCATCAATTGCATTTCCTCCTCTCCGCGGATCTTCCGCGCCAGCTCGGACACCTTTCCGAGCTGGACGACGATGATGGCGATCAGAATAAGACTTAAAACAGCTAAAAGCGCAGTCATTTTTTCTCTTTTCGAGTTACGTTTTCAAAAGTAACAATCTGCACACGCCTGTGCTCGAACCGGTCTCTTATTTAGACTGAGTCTTAATAAGGCCAGACCGTGTGGTGTTTGCTCTCTGCCAGATAGGGGTCGTTGGGGGGGATCAGCGACACCTTTTCCAGGCGATTAAACACGAAATACAGAAACAAGGCCAGAAAACCGATAAAAGTTCCCAGTTCCAGCAAACCCGGCATGGTAAAGCCGGCGTGGAAGGTGGAGGCAGCATGGCCGGCGGCATCGTGGCCGGTTTCACCGCCGCCGTGTGCGCCGTGGCCCAGCACCTCCTGGGCGGTGTGGTATACACCCGGCTTGATCATGAGGAAGAAGTCCCACCAGTGGCCCAGCAGCAGTATGATGGACGTGAGCACCATCGTGCCGAATTTGCGCTTGGTATCGTTGCGCATCAGAATGAAAAAGGGCGCTACGAAATTCAGGATCAGGTTGCCGTAGAACATGGTGGGGTAATGGTCCAGCCGCTCGCGGAAGTAGATCGTTTCTTCCCCTACGTTGCCATACCAGATCAGCATGTACTGACTGAACCACAGGTAAGTCCAAAAAATGCTGAACGCGAAGGCGTATTTGCCGAGGTCGTGCAGGTGGTTGGTGCTCACCTCTTCCATATAGCCCAGGGCCTTCAGAAAGATGACGGTCAGAATCGTCAGGGCCATGGCTGCCACGAACCAGCTGGCTGTAGCATACCAGGCGAAAAGCGTACTGTACCAGTGTGCATCGATAGACATGACCCACTGCCAGATCAGGGCCGCGCTGGTAAATGCGCCTACCGGCAGAAAGGCCGCCGACCAGTAGCGATATCTCCGGTGGTGGCTGAAATCGGAAGTTCCCTGCAGATCTTCCTGTACGGAGATGCGGTGCATGCGCCAGGCAAAATAGGCCCAGATCCCCAGGATGACGACGGTGCCTATGGTGTACCAATTCTTGTTGAGAAATGCCGACTTACCCTGCAGGATCTCATCTTCGGCAACCGCAGCGGGGTCGGCCCAGTGGTACAGATGGTGAAAATGCCCCCAAATGCCGAGAATAATAACCCCCATGAGAATGAGCCCCGGGATGAGGAAAAGGGAATAGGTTTCCCAGATGCGCTTCACCAGGGTATGCCAGCCGGAATAGGCCGTGGTAAAGGCCGCCAGCACAAAAAGCGATACAAAGGCAATACCCGTGAAAAAGACGCTGTTGTGCAGAAAGTTGGACCAAAACCGCGTGTGCAGGGGGTCGTCCACCAGAAAGGTAAGGACCATACACACCACTCCGAGGCCCATCGCGCCCAGGAGGAATATCTTTTGTTTGGATTCAAAGGCAAATTGATTCATCTGCTGTCGCCTGTTTACAGTTTTCTTCAATCAATTAACGGTCGCCGCTGTGCGTACCTGTGCCGTGCACAGCATCTTCGCCATGCTCTTCGGCTTCATTTTCACGGGCTTCACCGGCGGCTTCTTCACCGGGGTTTTCACCGGCGGCCTCGTTCCCGCCCGGGCCGGGTTTGGCCATGGCCATGACATCGCTTGCCGGCGTGCCGTACTCCGGATTCAGGGTGTTGGCCGTCGGGCTGTACTCCAGATCGAGCTCTTCAGCCTGCAGCGCCCGGATCCAGTGGATCACCTGCCAGCGCTCTTCGTAAGAAAGCTTATCGGCATAGCCGCCCATCACGTTCTTGCCGTGCATGATGGCGTGGTAGTACCGTCCGTTGGACGAATTGAGGTGCTCCTCCAGCAGGAAATTGGCCGGTGCGGCGGGATACTTCACATTCTTGTTCTCCTCGGCTACCAGGTAGCCCAGGCCGTTGCCCTTTTCGCCATGGCAGATGCCGCAGAACACGTTGTACAATTCTTCGCCCCGCGCCAGGCCGTCTTCCGTAATGGGGAAGGGATTTTCAATGATCTCCTCAGTGGCGCGTGTCCGCTCCTCCTCCGTATCCTCATAGTAGTATGGAACGTTGCCGTTGACCGGCACGTAGATGGCGTTGAGGTCGTTCTGCCCGGTGAGGGTAGCCATCACCGCATCTTCGCGCTCCGGCTTGGCGTAGCGCACGCCGGCATAGCCCCGGGGAACGGTACCGGTCACCGGCTCGCGGGGCGTGCTGAGGTCGTACAGCTTGAAGGTGCTGGCGCTGTCCCAGGTGTTGAGGCCGTAGGGCACGTAGTGGTTGGCCTCATAGGCGATGGAGTGCGCCATGTCCGGAATGTACTCACTGCCCGGAAAATCGCCTTCCGGCGGGCTGCACGCCTGGAAGATGAGCACCACCAGGGTGAGGAGAAGGATATGCTTGATCGTTTTCATGTCAACGCGGTTTTTTGCCCCGTACGGGCATCATACATTTTTGGTGTGGACTTCCGAAGCGCCGGAACTGCTGAGGAAGCCTTCCATGGCCGAACGCTCCTCCTCAGTGGAATGCGTCGCATCAAAGGCCAGACAAAACTTGTCGTCGGTAATGCGCTCGTCGAGGACAGCCGGCTTTACGCCGGGCCACATGCCGCATATGGTGTAAAAGGTCACCACCATACCCACGGCAGCGAAGAGCACGGTCACCTCAAAGGTGATGGGAATGAATGCAGGTACAGACCAATAGGGTTTTCCGCCGAAAATAATGGGCCAATCCCGGGTGAACACCCAGGTCATGAACAGGAAAGCCGTCAGCGCGCCGATGGCGCCGTACACGAACCCCGATATGTGAAGGCGGCTCTCGCTCAGTCCCATGGCGTGCTCCAAACCATGCACGGGAAAGGGCGTAAACACATCCATGATATTCATGTGGCTTTCCCGGGCCCGGCTGATGGCTTTCAGCAGTACCTCTTCGTCGTCGTAGAGGCCGTACAGGACTTCTTTTTGCACTTGATCCATAGTTTCTATTGCTTGAGAACAGATCCTTTTTTCAATTAATGCACTTCTTTTTGCTCTACCGTTCCGGCCTGAGCCTGAGCGCCGTTGCCCACATACTGGTCGCCGGCCGTTTTCAGAATGCTCTTGACCTCGGCCACTGCCACTACGGGCGCCAGACGCGTGAAAACGAGGTAAAGGGTAAAGAACAGCCCCAGGGTGCCGATGAAAAGTCCGATTTCGACCCAGGTGGGCGTGTAGTAACTCCAGCTGGTGGGCAGATAGTCGCGCGCCAGGGTGGAAGAAATGATCACAAAACGCTCAAACCACATGCCGATATTCACAAAGATGGACATGATGAAGGTGACGAATATGCTGCGGCGCATCTTGCGGAACCAGAAGATCTGGGGCGATAGCACGTTACAGGACATCATGCCGATGTAAGACCAGTAGTACGGACCGAGCACGCGATTGTAAAAGGCAAACTGCTCGTAGATGTAGCCCGAGTACCAGGCGATGAAGAGTTCGGTGAGGTAAGCCACCCCGACCATGGTACCCGTCAGAAGGATCACCTTGTTCATACTTTCGATATGCTCCAGGGTGATGTATTCCTGCAGATTGAGCACCTTCCGGGTGATCACCATCAGGGTCTGTACCATAGCGAAACCCGAGAAGATGGCTCCCGCCACAAAATAAGGCGGAAAGATAGTGGTGTGCCAGCCGGGAATCACCGAGGTGGCAAAGTCGAAGGATACGATGGTGTGTACGGAAAGAACCAGGGGTGTGGCCAGGCCGGCCAGCACCAGAGAGAGACTTTCCCAGCGCTGCCAGTGTTTCGCGGCACCGGTCCATCCGAAAGAAACGAAATTGTAGATCTTCTTGCGCAGTCCCCGCGCCCGGTCGCGCACCGTGGCCAGGTCGGGTACCAGGCCCGTGTACCAGAACAACAGCGATACGGTGAAATAGGTGGAGATGGCGAATACGTCCCAGAGCAGAGGCGAATTGAAGTTCACCCAAAGCGGCCCGCGGGTGTTGGGGTACGGAAAGATGAAGAAGGCCAGCCACAGACGCCCCATGTGAATGAGCGGGAACTGCCCCGCGCACATCACGGCGAAGATCGTCATGGCTTCGGCGGCCCTGTTCACTCCGGTGCGCCATTTCTGACGGAACAGCAAGAGGATGGCCGAGATCAGGGTACCGGCGTGGCCAATACCCACCCACCAGACGAAGTTGGTAATGTCCCAGCCCCAGTTGATGGTGCGGTTGAGGTTCCAGGAGCCGATGCCCTGCCAAACCGTCCAGGCTACACAGAACACGTAGAAGGCCAGGGCACTCGCCGAAATGATGAAGGCAATGATCCAGGCCAGGTTGGGCGTCTTCTCCGTGGGAGAACAAATATCCTCCGTGATGTCGTGATAGGTCTTTCCACCTTCGATGAGGGGATCGCGTATCGCTGAAACAGGAGCACTCATTAGGTCGTTTTTATGTCGCTCAATCGAGCAGCTTTATTCGCAATGGTTTATCCTTCCAGTTCTTCATCCCGGTTGTGCACCTTCGCGGAGTACATCACCGAGGGCATGGTGTTGGTCTCTTCCAGCACCAGGTAGTTCAG
>JAJDFU010000251.1 GCA_020528935.1 Saprospiraceae bacterium
TCCCGGTGCTGGGGGCTACCAAAGTGGCGGGTAAAATGCTGTCTGTGTGGGGAAGTTTTTCTGTTTGGTGTTGTATTTTGGGCCCCCAACATACGCAAAAGCCCCAATGTCCCTTCCCGGTTCTGGGCCCGGGGTCAGTCCTCTTCTTCCGGCAACCAGTGGGTGGAGGTCCGGTACACCGTGCCCTCAAAGCGGGTGACCAGCTCGCCGTCTTCCCGGCGAACGTCCACTTCGTAATGGCCGATGCGCCGGGCCAGGTTGAGCTCGCGGGCCGTAGCCACGATGCGGTCGCCCACGCGAAGCGGGGCCAGGTGCGACATGGAGGTGCGCACCGAAAGGGCCTGGCGACCGTGGCCGTTGGAGGCGAAAGCCAGGGCGCTGTCGGCCAGGGAAAAGGCAATGCCGCCGTGGGCAATGCCGAAGCCGTTGACCATCCGGGGGTGTATGTTCAGGGCCAGCCGGCAAAAGCCGGCTTTTGCTTCCAGCACCTCAATGCCCAGCCACTGGCTGAAGGCATCCTGTTTCATCATGCGGTGGACGATGTCCTGTGGGGCGGGCGTTTGCACAATCTCGCAAGTATTGATTCGTTGTAAAACCGTATAAACCGCCTGGCTTATACGGGTGAATATAGCGATTTCCCGGCCCGGTTCTTTTCGGCCGGCCCGGGGCCGACCATCGGAAAAATCGTATATTCGGGCTGGAGCCCAGCCCATGGTGAACGCGATACGCTCAGGCCAAAGCGATTCTCTGAACCCCCCGTGTATTTCCAAGGCGAGGTGCTTTTTAACCTAAGCTGAAGGAACAAGTGACCGATCGAGACCTCATAAAAGGTTGTATTCGGGAAAACCGAGCTTGTCAAAAAGAGGTTTTTCGGCGCTATGCCGGTAAAATGATGGCGGTATGCCTCCGCTATTCGCGCAACCGCATGGAAGCGGAAGATATCTTGCAAGACGCCTTCATCCGGGTCTTTGATCACATCGGGGATTTTGAGTTCAAGGGGTCGCTGGAAGGCTGGATACGCCGCATCGTGGTCAATACCGCCCTGCAGCAGTACCGCCAGCTCAGCCGCCGCGAGGAGGAGCAGGGCCTTGATGAGGTGGAGGCTTTTGCGCTCGAACCTTCCATCTACGCCCACCTGCACGAAAAAGAACTGCTCAATCTGATCGCTCAACTTCCGGACGGCTACCGGATGGTGTTCAATCTGCACGCCATAGAGGGATACAGCCACCGGGAGATCAGCGAATGGCTGGGCATTGAGGAAAGCACCTCGCGCTCCCAATTGGTGAAGGCGCGCAAATTACTACAGGCAAAGATCCTGGATATGCAAAAAATCGCGGTATGAAGCCCAGGTATCCTATGGACTACATTTTTCGCCGGAAGCTTCGCGACTATTCCGAGGACGCGCCCATGCATTTGTGGGACGAGATCGAAGCCAGGCGCAATACCGGCCGGGCCATTCCGCTTTGGCGCGGGCAGAACTGGCTGCTTTGGCTCGTGCTCTTTCTGGGCACCGGCCTGGCTGTCAGCCAATTCTTTTCCCCTTCATCGCCCAAATCCCTGGACAGCTTCCCGGTACCCGTACAACTTGCCGCCTACAGTCCGCCGGAGCATTCTGCTCCTCTGATTACCGGTCAAAAAAGCCCTGCAGCGGGCTCTTCCCTCGTAAAAAAAAAGTCCGGCCTGTTGGTTCAGCCTTAGTTCCTCTGCCGTTGAAATCGCCGGCACCCCTCGCTTACCCGACCGCTCTTCCGCCCCCAGCGCGCTACTCTCTTGGCCTGGAGCCGCTGCCTGAGGCACCTGCCCGCCCCTGGGCTGCGAAACTTCCCGCGAAGCCCGAATGCGTCAAATTTGGCCGCAATCGCCTGCGCTTCTTTCTGGATGCCGGCTTTTCCGCCGATCTGCCCCTGCGCAGCCTAGAAGCCAAAGGCGATGATGCCA
>JAJDFU010000429.1 GCA_020528935.1 Saprospiraceae bacterium
TCTATATACATTAGCAAAAGTTTTTGATCCGGAATACTTGTTTCATCCACGCAAAAAGCGCCCCCGATGAGCGGCAAAACGGTACGCGTTCTTTCCTCCCTGCTGTTTTTCTTTCTTTTTCTGGCCATTGGTCATACCCAGGAGGTGGAGGACACTCCCGCGGAAAAGTTCCCTTATAAGCCCCTGAAATTGAATATCGACAAGGAGGGCAAGGCGTACATTCGATTCATCATCTGGCACCAGCAATGGTTCGTCACCAATAATCTGGCCCGGGAGGAGACGGACTTGCGGGTGAGCACGCAGGTGCGCAGGTCCCGCGTTTTGGCGTATGCACAGGTACATCCCCGCTTTTTGATCCTGACGCATTTTGGCCTGAACAACCTCACGCCCGAAAACCTGACCAGCCTGGGCAACAACGGAGATGCGCCGCAGCTATTCCTGCACGACGCCTGGGTGGAGTTCAAGGCCACCAACAACGAGGCCATCTACCTCGGGGGAGGGCTGCACTACTGGAAGGGACTGACCCGCCTGGCGAATCAGAGTACGCTCAATTTCATGACCCTCGACAACACCCGGCCCTTTGTCCACTGGCATTCGCTGGCCGTTACGGATCAGTTCGCCCGCCATCTGGGGGCTTATGCCAAGGGGCGTCTCGGCAAGTTCGACTATCGCATTGCCTGGAACAATGCCGGCCGCAACGGCATTCAGCGCGATTTTGCCTTTGGCCGGGGAATTCAGACCGATTCGCTGGTGTACAACGGCTGGACGCAGGAGAACGACGGAAATACCGCAGGAAATTCGATAATTGAGGGGTATTTCCGCTACAACTTCTGGGACGAGGAATCCATCAAGCTGCCTTATCAGGTGGGCACCTATCTGGGCAAGAAAAGGGTCTTCGGGATAGGAGCCGGCTTTTTTGCACATCCCAGCGGCGTGTTCAACTACACTTCCGATCAGCACGAGAGCGTTTTTCACTTTGCCCTGGACGCCTTCCTGGACTTGCCCATAGGCGCCAACAGCTGCCTGAATGCCTACGCCGCCTATATGAACTTCAACTACGGGCCCGATTTCGCGAGTCGCTGGGCCGCCACCGGCAACGTGTTTTATGGCCAGGTGGGCTACAAGCTCGGCAAGACCAACTTCATGCCCTATGTGGCCTATCAGCTGGGGGTTTACGACGGTTTTGAAGACAACATCAACGCGCTGGATATCGGGCTCAATTATTTCGTACTGGGCCACCACGCCAAACTCACCCTGGAATACCACACCATTGCCAACGACATCCGCGAAGGCGGATTGGACGCGCAAGGCAACATACAGGACATTCAGCAAATCCGCTTTCAGGCACATATCTACCTGTAGAACAAACCAGTCTCTCACGATAAAATGCATACGCAATGAGCAAGGGAAATCTTCAACAGTACTGGAAAACGAACCTCCGCTACCTGGTCATCCTGCTTGCCATCTGGTTTTTGGTCTCCTACGGCTGCGGCATTCTTTTTGCCGAACAACTCAACAGCATTCGCCTGGGGGGCTTCAAGCTCGGTTTCTGGTTTGCCCAGCAGGGAGCCATGTACGTGTTCGTTCTTCTCATCATCATCTACGTTCGGCTCATGAACAGCCTGGACCGCAAATACGGCGTGCGCGAAGAATGATCGCAATCCGCTAACTCATCACCAAGAAAATCTTCCATTATGAGTGTGCAAACCTGGACCTTCTTACTTGTAGGCATCACCTTCGCGCTGTACATCGGCATCGCCATCTGGTCGAGGGCCGGATCCACCAAGGAATTTTACGTGGCCGGCGGCGGGGTGCATCCCGTAGCGAACGGCATGGCCACTGCGGCCGACTGGATGTCGGCGGCCTCCTTTATTTCCATGGCCGGCCTGATATCCTTTCTGGGGTACGACGGCTCCGTGTATCTCATGGGCTGGACGGGGGGCTACGTCTTACTGGCCCTGCTGCTCGCGCCCTACCTGCGAAAGTTCGGGAAGTTCACCGTGCCCGATTTCATTGGCGAGCGCTACTATTCGCAGACGGCCCGCATTGTGGCAGTGATCTGCGCGCTGTTTGTCTCTTTTACTTACGTGGCCGGTCAGATGCGGGGGGTGGGCATCGTGTTTTCCCGCTTCCTGGAGGTGCCCATCAACCTGGGCGTAGTTATCGGCATGGCGATCGTATTTATTTACGCCGTGCTCGGCGGTATGAAGGGCATCACCTACACCCAGGTGGCCCAATACTGCGTCTTGATCTTCGCCTTCATGGTGCCGGCGATCTTCATATCCATCCAGATGACGGGCAATCCGGTTCCCCAATTCGGCTTTGGAGCGGCACTGAACGACGGTTCGGGCACCTTTCTGCTGGACAAGCTGGACGGGCTCAACCGGGAATTGGGTTTCGCCCAGTACACGACGGGCACCAAGCCGCTCATTGACATATTCTGCATCACGGCAGCCCTCATGATCGGCACGGCGGGGCTCCCCCACGTGATCGTTCGCTTCTTCACGGTGCCCAAGGTGCGCGATGCGCGTTCTTCGGCCGGCTGGGCGTTGTTTTTCATCGCCCTTCTGTACACGACGGCTCCGGCCGTGGCTGCCTTTGCCCGCACCAATATGATCCAGACGGTCTCCAACGCCAAATTCGCCGATCTGCCGGCCTGGGTGAACAACTGGAAGGATACGGGCCTCATCGAGTTGGAGGACAAAAACCAGGACGGTATCGTACAGTACGTGGCAGACAAGGAAACCAATGAATTCGTGCCGGATCGCGACATCATGGTACTCGCCAACCCGGAGATCGCCAACCTGCCCAATTGGGTGATCGCCCTGGTAGCGGCCGGGGGGCTTGCCGCGGCCCTTTCCACGGCAGCCGGCCTGTTGCTGGTCATTTCCTCGGCCATTTCCCACGACCTGCTCAAGAACGCCATCAATCCCAATATTTCGGAACGGGGCGAATTGCTGGCCGCCCGGATTGCAGCGGCCGTTGCCGTCGTTTTCGCCGGCCTGCTCGGCATCTATCCGCCGGGCTTTGTCGCCCAGGTCGTAGCCTTTGCCTTCGGGCTGGCCGCCTCTTCCTTCTTCCCGGCCATTATCCTGGGAATCTTCGACAAGCGCACCAACATGCAGGGGGCCATCGCCGGCATGATCGTAGGCATCCTCTTTACCGCCCTGTACATCATCTACTTCAAGTTCATCAATCCGGAGGCGAATAATGCGGAGAACTGGTTTCTCGGCATATCCCCGGAAGGTATCGGCACCATCGGCATGGTGGTCAATATGGTGGTCACCATTCTGGTGTCTCGCCTGACCCCTGCCCCGCCGGAAAACATTCAGGATCTGGTGGAAGATATCCGGATCCCCAGTGGAGCCGGCAAAGCGGTTGCACATTAATTTTTTGGCTTTTTGCCGGACCCAACTATCCGGGTCCGGCATTTTCTTAATCCGAGTCTTATGAATCCGCGCACGCACATCCTCCTTTCCGATCTCTTCATTGCCCTTTACGTGCTCGCCACACTCGGCCTTCGCTTCTACCTGGAGCCGCAGCTGCAGGGCAATTTCCTCTTGTCCGTAGCGATCGGCGCCTTTGCTCTCTTGTTTTTATGGGCCTTGATCAAGGCCAAGATCCTCCGACCCAGTATCCTCGGGCTGGGCAAGTAGGCGAACAGGGGCCGCATCACCTCTCGCCCCGTGAACGATGCAAGGCTTTGGGGAACCATGAGCAGGGCCAAGAGAACAGGCAGGTGATGGGGCAATACTGTATTGACCTCCTGCTTCAGCGAACGATCCGGTGCCATTGCCCCGAAAACCCCTATCTTTTGCTGCACAAACCACAACGGACTGCACCATGCCTGCAAAAGACAAGCTGTACTTCCTGCTTTTTCTTTTTGGCTTTGCCCTGCTGCTGTTCAACTTTCCCATTCTCGGGCTTTTTGGCGGCCCGGTCCGGCTGGCCGGCATTCCCCTGCTCTATGTTTTCATCTTCGCGGCCTGGTTGTTGATCATCGTCCTCACCGCCGTTTTAGTAAACCGGCCTACGCGCCGACACCAGTAAATCTTCGCGTATGCCTCCCAGCGTGCTCATATGCTCAGCCGTGGCTTATATGGGGGTGTTGTTTGGCATCGCCCACTGGGCAAGTAAGCGCGAGCGACAGGGCCGGAGCGTGGTCAGCAACCCCTATGTGTACGCTTTGTCCCTGGCGGTGTACTGCACGGCCTGGACCTATTACGGCAGCGTGGGGCGCGCAGCTACCAACGGCATCGGTTTTCTGCCCATTTACCTGGGCCCGACCATCCTGGCCCCTCTCTGGCTCGTGGTACTGCGCAAGATCATCGTCATCAGTAAGGCGCAACGCCTCACCTCCATTGCGGACTTTCTCTCGGCCCGCTACGGCAAAAGCACCACCGTGGGCGTACTGGCCACCTGGGGCGCTGTGATCGGCATTGTGCCCTACGTGTCCATACAGCTCAAGGCCATTACCGACAGCTACCACCTGCTCGTTGGGCGGGCGGCTGCGCCGGAACAGCCCCTGTGGAGCGATTCGGCCGTATACATCACCCTTGCGCTGGCGTTGTTCGCCATTTTGTTCGGCACGCGCAAACTGGACCCCAACGAGCGGCATGAAGGACTGATCGCGGCCATAGCCTTCGAGTCGCTGTTCAAGCTGGCAGCGTTTTTGGCCGTCGGTTTTTTTGTAAGCGTTCTGCTGTTCGACGGCTGGGGCAGCCTCTTTGAAGCGGTGAGCCGCCGGCCGGAGCTGCAACACCTCGTCCGTCTGGACGACGCGCTGGTCAACGGGGATGAGTGGTTCTGGTTGCTGTTCCTGTCCATGTCGGCCGTTTTGCTCCTGCCCCGTCAATTTCACGTGGCTGTAGTAGAAACCCGGGGACCGGGGTTCGTGCGCCAGGCCGCCTGGATGTTCCCCTTGTACCTGTTGCTCATCAATGTATTTGTGCTCCCCATAGCGGCCGGCGGTTTGCTGCTCCAGGGCGAAAGTGCCTCTCCGGACACCTATGTGCTGAGCCTCCCCCTGGCCAATGGCAAACCCGGGCTTGCCCTCTTTGCTGCCCTGGGTGGCTTTTCGGCAGCAACCAGCATGGTCATCGTATCCATCATTGCCCTGAGCATCATGATCAGCAACAACCTGGTGCTGCCCCTGCTGGTCAATACCCGGGCCATGCGCGAAGAGGGCTTTGCCGGCCTGTCCAGGCGATTGCTGACCATTCGACGACTCAGTATTGCGCTGGTACTGATGCTCGCCTACAGCTACCTGAAGCTGGTAGGTGAGGCGTATCCCCTGGTTTCCATAGGCTTGATATCTTTCTGCGCCATTGCCCAGTTTGCCCCTACGGTACTGGGCGCCCTGTACTGGAAGCGCGCCACCAAGACCGGAGCCGTGTGGGGCCTGACGACCGGCCTTCTCCTGTGGGCCTACACCCTGCCCCTGCCCACCCTGGCCGAGGTCGGGCTGATTCCCGCTACCGCAGTGGAGGGCGGGCTGCTGGGCATCCCCTGGCTCGACCCCTACGCGCTCTTCGGTATGAACAGCCTGGGGCCGGTCGCCCATTCCGCTTTCTGGAGCCTTACCCTCAACACCCTGTTCTACGTACTGGGCTCCTTGGTTTCGAGACCGGGGCGCTCGGAAGTGGCCCAGGCCGATTTCTTCGTGGATGTGTACAAATACGCCAAGATCAGGAGCGCACGGGAAGTCATTCGCCGCCAAACCCGCATGCACGATATTCGCCTGCTTCTCCACCACCTCCTGGCTGGAGAACGCACCGAGGCAATCCTTCAGGAACACGCCTGCCA
>JAJDFU010000096.1 GCA_020528935.1 Saprospiraceae bacterium
GCTTCCGCTTCTCTTGCATGGGTAACGGTTCTGCCCAGTCCTTGACCCGGTCTGTTCATGTCTGCCACATCAAGGATCATGTCCCGGCTTTTCATGGCGGGATGGTACTCCCGGGCCTGATAGGTGTAGGAGCTGTCGGAATGCAGTAGCAGCACGGGCAGCTCCAGGTCCAGGCCGCCGGCCACTTTTTTCTGGGCCCGCATGACGGCGGCAAACCAGCCGAGGAATACGGGAAAGCCGCCGTCGGGTTTCCAGGCCTTGGTGTAGTCCCAGTCGCCTTCGTAGTCGGCGTGAATGGTGCGGGCGTAGTGTGGTAAGCCCTCCTGCCGCACGATCTTGCTGGGGCGCAGACGGCTCAGGCCGTTGATGAGCGGAAAGATCAGGCGTATCCCGTCGGACAGGCTCTGGTCCAGAAAGGGAGAGTTGAGCAGCAGGGCATCGAGGCGGCCGCGCTGTTCGCCTTCGGCGGCGTAGAGCGTGCTGATGAGCCCGCCGTTGGAGTGTCCGTACAGCAGCAGCCAGGATCGGCCGTCCTCATCGATGATCTGCCGAATGGCCTGATCTATTTCTTCGAAGTGGGTCCGCAGGTCGGCTACGTAGTTTGGCCGCTGATGGGGCAACAGGGAGCGGCCGTATTTGCGGAGGTCCAGCGCGTAGAAGTGATACCCTTGCGTCGCATACCACTGCGCCTCGTGCAGTTGGAAGAAATAGTCGCCGTAGCCATGAATGTACAGCACCGCTTTTTGCGAGGGCGTGTCGGGAGCCAGATGCAGCAGGGTGGCCTGCACGGGGCCTTCCCGGTCTTCGGGCAGCTCGAACTTTTTTTGCTCCATCTGCTGCCCGATCTGCCGGTCCAGGCTTCCCGGTTCAATATCCGGCCGGCCGAAGCGGTCGGGACCGTTGGGCCAGAACAGCCAGGCGAGCAATGCCAAGAGCAGTACGAGCAATGCGATCAGCAAAATGCGGAGGATCATCATAGCGTAAATTGGGGGTGGATGTGCGGCAAATTAAGAAATGTCAGTCGCCTTATGGATTTTTCTTCATTTCCCACATCTTTATCAAAAAAAAATGCGAAACCTGAACCTTGCGCAGGACGATCTGCTGGCCATGCCCCGGCTGGTGCGAGCCACTTTGATCAACGGCCTGTCGGGCTACAAATGCCCGGTGCTGATCGGCACGGTATCGGGGAACGGACAAACCAACCTGGCTATTTTTAACTCCCTGGTCCACATCGGTGCCAACCCGCCCCTGCTGGGATTCATTCAGCGGCCGCTAACGGTGGACCGGCACACCTACGAGAACTTCAAGGCCTCCGGCTACTGCACGCTCAATTTCATTACCGAGCGCCTGCACCGGGAAGCACATCAGACCTCGGCCAAATACGAGCGCTCCACCTCGGAGTTTGAGGCCGTGGGGTTTTCTCCGGTATTCGACGAATCCTTTCAGGCACCCTTCGTTCGGGAGAGTCCCGTCCGGCTGGGCTTGCGCTGGGAAGAGGATCACCACATACGGGCCAACGACACCCGGCTGGTGGTGGGGCGGATCGAAACGGTCTTCCTGCCCGAGCCCATGCTGCACGAAGACGGCTGGTTGGACTGGGACCTGGTGGATGTGGTGGCGAGCACCGGCCTGGATACCTATCACCGGGCGCAGCGACTGAGCCGTCTGGCATTTGCCCGCCCGGATGAGCCTTTGCGCGAACTCGATTGATTCATTCAACTCAAAGCCTTAATTTGGGGTTTTGATTTGAAAGCGAAAATTACATGAGAAGAAAACGCGGTTTTTTCGAATCCAGCAATCCCGTTCTGCAAGATAAAGCCCTGGCGAAAGCCGGGGAGGCCACGGCCTCCGGGTCCAATGCAGGCGTCATGCGCGGCGAAGAGGTGATGACGGTCAACGGGGCGGTCAACAAGTCCCTGCTGCTGGGCGTGCTGCTCCTGGGCGGTGCGGTACTGGCCTGGTCCTTCCCCCTCAGCCCCGCCTGGATGTGGGGCAGTGCCATTGCGGGCCTGATCCTGGTCCTGATCACTTCTTTCCGCCCCCATCTATCCCCTGTACTGGTGCCTATTTACGGCGTGGTGGAGGGATTTTTTGTGGGAGCGGTATCCCTGATGTACGCCTCGCTCATGGATGGCATCATTTTCCACGCCGTCACCCTCACGATGGCGGTCTTTTTCCTCATGTTGTTCATTTACAAAACCGGCCTGATAAAAGTGACGGCCAAATTCCGCACCGGGGTGATCATGGCTACGGGAGCCGTTTTCCTCGTGTACATGGTGGCCATCGTATTGCGCCTGTTCGGCATCAACATGCCCTTCCTGCACGATACCGGCCCCATAGGCATCGGCATCAGCCTGGTGATCATCGGCATTGCGTCGCTGAATTTGCTGTTGGACTTCGATTTTTTCGAAAAGGGGGCGCAGCACCGGGCGCCGGCCTACATGGAGTGGTTTGCTGCCATGGGGCTTATCATTACCCTGGTGTGGCTTTATCTGGAGATCCTGCGCCTGTTGGCCATCTTCAACTCCAGCGACTGACCGGGTAAGTGCAGAGCGGCACACGACAAAGGGCAGGACGCGACGATCGGCGTTCTGCCCTTTGTAAAAACAAACAAGGGCACCACGCATTGAGCGCAGCACCCTGTATAACCCCAAAAAACCAAATGAAAACAATCTTTATAGTCGAAGAACTACATTTCAATTTTTAGACCTCAAACCCGGCATATCCGGCGTTTGTTTAGCCGAAGTTCACTTTTTTTCCGATGTACCTCCGTCTTTCGGCGACCGAAAGAAACGAAGTTTTTAACGTTTACGCAAGGGAATTTAGTTGTTTTTTTGCTGATTAGCAATACATCGTGTGCTTAATTATGTGAATAAGCGGTTATTCAGTCTGATTAAAACGACCTGACCATTGGCAAAGCCCAAAACCTCCTTCACCTGTTCGAACTGTGGCGCGCGATCACCCAAATGGATCGGCAAGTGCCATGCCTGCGGCGAGTGGAATACGTATGTGGAAGAGGTGCTTGTCAAGGAGACAAAGCGGGAAAGCCGGGAGCGGCAGCGAAGCCATACCGCCCGGGGAGTACAGGCACCCAGGCCCGTGCCGCTGGATTCGATCCGTGCCGGTGAAACGCCCCGTCTGCATTCGGCCAACGAAGAGCTCAACCGCGTGCTGGGCGGCGGCATCGTGCCGGGATCCCTGGTATTGCTCGGCGGACAGCCGGGCATCGGAAAATCCACTCTGCTGTTGCAGGTGGTCATGCAGCTACCGGAAAGAGTGCTCTACGTCTCCGGCGAAGAAAGCGAGGAGCAGATCAAGATGCGGGCCGACCGGCTGGGGCCCTCCCGGGGGCAGTGTTACATTCTCACCGAAACCAATGTGGAGCGCCTCATCAAGCAGGCCGAACAGCTGGAGCCTCAACTGTTGGTAATCGATTCTATACAGACCCTTGCCTCGCCCTACATCGACTCCACCCCCGGCAGCATCGCCCAGATCCGGGAGTGCGCCGGCGAACTGCAGCGCTACGCCAAAACGGAGCACATCCCCGTCATCCTCATCGGCCACATCACCAAGGACGGGTCCATTGCCGGGCCGAAGCTGCTGGAACACGTAGTGGACACCGTCTTGCAGTTTGAAGGCGATCGCAATTACACCTATCGCATCCTGCGCACGCTCAAGAATCGCTTCGGCTCCACCGACGAACTGGGCATCTTCGAGATGCAGGCAGAGGGCCTTCGCGAGGTGCGCAACCCCAGTGAATTGCTGCTTTCGCAAAGTGAGGAAGAATTGAGCGGCAGCGCGGTAGCTGCCACCGTGGAAGGCATGCGCCCCATGCTCATCGAAACCCAGGCTCTGGTGAGCACTGCCGTGTACGGCACGCCTCAGCGCTCGGCCACCGGCTTTGACCTGCGGCGCCTGAGCATGCTGCTGGCCGTACTCGAAAAGCGCGCGGGTTTTGCCATCGGCCAGTCCGACGTCTTTCTGAATATTGCGGGCGGCATCCGCGTGGACGATCCCGCCATCGATCTGGCCATTGTAGCCGCCTTGCTGAGCTCCCTGCAGGATGTGGCTATCCCCCGCAGCTACTGCTTTGCCGGCGAAGTGGGGCTCAGCGGCGAGATCCGCACCATCAACCGGATCGAACAGCGGATACAGGAAGCCGACCGCCAGGGCTTTACGCATATTTTCGTTCCGCGATACAGTACCAAAAGCCTGGACCTGAGCCGCTATCGCATCCGCGTCGTGGGGTTGCAGAAGGTGGAATCCCTGCAAGAGCAGCTGTTTGCCTGAGGCGCGTGTAGTGCGTATCTTTCCCTCCTTACATTGCCGCCCTATGGATCTGCCTTGCCCCCAGTGCCAAAGCCCCGTGCCCGCCTCCAACGTCAATATTCAGGAGCTGGCCGCCAAGTGCGACCGCTGCCAGACCGTTTTTTTCTTCGATCGGGACGGCAGCCGGCCGGATCCGCCTGCCAGGCCGGCCGTTGAGCTACCCGATGGCATGAAAGTGAGCCGGATGCTGGGCGAACTGGAACTCAGCTACAGCTGGCGACGGCACGCCTCCGGCTTCCTGCTCGTCTTCGGCTTGTTTTGGAACGCCATGCTCATCCCCTTTGTACTGGTGGCCGTATCGTCGGGGCAGTATATGATCTTTCTGGGTATCGGCCTGCACCTGCTGGTGGGCATCGGCTTGTTGTATTACATCCTGGCCAGCTTTCTGAACAGCACCTACATTACGGTAACTTCCTTTGAACTGCAGATCGAACACCGCCCCCTGCCGGTACCCATGCGATCCAAACGCGTGCTCTCCGCCAGGCAGATCGCCCAACTCTACACCAGCAAATACACGAGCAGCAGGACGAACGGGCAACCCAACTGGTCGTTTGCCGTGGACGCCCTGTTGCAGAACCAGTCCAGGGTGCGGCTGTTGAGCGGCCTCAAAACCGCCGGCTATGCCCGCTACCTGGAGCAGGAGATCGAGCGTTTTCTGAATCTGGAAGACCGCCGGGTGAAGGAAGAGTGGACGGGCCCGTATACCTAGAACCCCGTTGGAATTCCGCTCCGGCAGCGAAGGCCAAACCAGCCCTGAATTTCTTTTGCATCCGTATAATTAGCCGTATCTTTTAGCAAGAACCAAACCAGACCGCATTCCATGGGATTTTTCAATGATTTAAAAAAAGTGCTCTTCGGCGCCAAATCCACCGCCCGCTCGGCCGGCCGCAAGGCCCGGGAAGAGGGCGAAGAGCTGTTCGACAAAGCCCGGGAAGGCGCCAAAGGTGCCGCCCGCAAAGCCGAGGACTGGATGAACACCTCCGGCAAAGAGGCCGTAGAAGGCGCTTCGGAATGGCTGGAGCAAACGGGGCGCGAGATCGGCCAGAAAGGCGAAGAACTGGTGGACGACGCCCGCGATTGGGCCCGGCGCCAAGGCGGGGAGAAAAAAGACAAACCGGTAGAGGAAGAGCTTTTCGACCGCGCCGAGCAGATGCGCGAAGAAGCTCCCGAAGAAAAGCCGGAAGATGCCGATCCCGATCCGCCCGGAGAAGAGCGGGAGCCCGACTTCCTGGAACGCAGCGGGAAAAAGGTGATGGACACCGCCGAAGAACTGGGCGAACGCATACTCGGCCGCAGCGCACAAGAGGATCCCGACTGGGTGAAAAACGCCAAGGATCCTTCCGCACACATGGGTGAGCGCGTGCTCGAAGCATGCGGAAAAGTGTAGGCACACGTGCAAGAACCCGGAACGAGCATGCGCCCGCGCTGCGACCAAATGACGCAAAAAGCCACGCAAGCGGAGGAAA
>JAJDFU010000375.1 GCA_020528935.1 Saprospiraceae bacterium
TTTGCCCCTACCCCATACCATTCCGATTACTTCCATTTCCCCCCTCCCAGGCTTTCCTCCGTTACCCAACTGCCGACGCTGCACGGCCGGCTGGACCGGCCGGATTTACCGCTGGTCTACGACGAATTCAGCGAGATGCCCCTGGTTTCTATCTCAAATAACCAGCGTCGGCCGCTTATCCAAGCTAATTTCGTCGGTAATGTTTACCACGGTATGCCGAAGGACCTCTATAGCTATGGAGAAGGCAAGGGCGGCTACCTTGCCTTTCTGGGCCGAATTTGCCGCGATAAGGGTATCCTGGAGAGCATCGAACTGGCCAAGCGCTGTGGCATCCCGTTGAAGATCGCCGCTAAGGTCGATGCAGCGGACAAGGGTTACTACGAGCGGGAAGTCAAGCCGCTGCTGGGCCATCCATTGGTTGAGTTCGTCGGGGAAATCGACGACGACCAAAAATCCGAATTCCTGGGCAATGCGCTGGCCCTGCTTTTTCTCATCGACTGGCCGGAACCCTTCGGGCTGGTCATGATCGAGGCCATGGCTTGCGGCACGCCCGTTATTGCTCACCCCAAAGGCTCCGTGCCCGAAATCATTGAGCACGGACGCTCCGGGTGGATCGTTTCTAATGAAGAAGAGGCCGTGGAAGCCGTAGAAAGAATAGGCCAAATCGACCGCCGGGAGTGCCGGACATGCTTCGAGCAGCGGTTCTCGGTAAGCCGAATGGCCCAAAACTACGTACAATTGTACTACGATCTTGTGCAGAGCAAAGCCCTGTATCGCATTCAGCCGTCGCTCTTTGAGCCGTTGCCACAGCCCGGAAGCATTATTTAACCCAAAACCATCTGTATGGAACCTCAAAGCACCCAGACTACCGGCAGCAACACGCTGGTGTTGAACAATGCCAACTCCTTCGGTGTCTTCGACCGCTGGGGGAATATCGAGCCCGAGGTCAGCATGCCGCTGGGGCTTTTTCATAACGACACCCGTTTTGTCAGCAAACTGCGGATGAGTTTGGGCGGCCATCCGCTGGTACGGCTCAGTTCCCACATTCAGGAAAGGAATGAACTGATGCAGATTGACCTTTCCAACCCTAGGCAGTCGAAGGAAGACATCGTAGCCATACCGCAGGGGGTCATCCACATCCGGCGGGAAAGCTTCCTGCTGGAAGGCGCTTACTATGAGAAGATTTCCATATCCAATTTCGGCCAGGCGCAGCACAGCTTATCGCTTTCTTTTGAGTTTGACAGCGACTTCAAAGACATCTTTGAGATAAGAGGGCAAGCCAGAGCTAAGAGAGGCGTCAAAAAGGAGGTGGAGGAAACCGAAAAGGGCCAATACCACATCCGCTACGATGGCCTGGACGGCTTACGCCGCTGCACCTGCTTTCGTTTTCAACCGGCGCCTAACAGTATAGAACCAGAGCGGGCGGCCTATCAATTTAGGTTGGACGTTGGCGAGCAGCGGGAATTGTACCTTACCATTGCTTTCCAGACCGGGGAGGGAGCGCCCTTGCTGATGGATTACCAGCCCGCCTACAAGTGCATTCAAGCGGAATGGGACAAAGGTTACACCTTGTTTGCGAGCATCCATTCTTCCAATGAGCTGTTCAACCACTGGATCCACCGCTCGCTGGTGGACTTGGAAAGCCTGATCAGCCATATGGAGGAAGGTGCCTATCCGTTTGCGGGCGTCCCCTGGTTCAACACCATCTTCGGGCGGGATGGCCTGATCACGGCTATGGAAGCGCTGTGGGCTGCCCCTTACATCAGCCAGGGCGTGCTTAAGGCGCTCGCCAACCGGCAAGCCCGGGCGGTGGACGCAGCCAAGGATGCCGAGCCGGGGAAAATCCTGCACGAAACCCGCAGCGGGGAAATGTCGGCCACCAATGAGATCCCCTTCGAAAAGTACTATGGCTCAGTAGACTCTACCCTGT
>JAJDFU010000109.1 GCA_020528935.1 Saprospiraceae bacterium
CGGAATGCATTCTGGCCGGGTTTTTTTCTTTGTGCGGGGCGTATGGCTCATCATCTGGTAATTTATCCAGTGGGTTTGGAATAGCGCACCAGCTTGCCGTCGTCGTCCAGTTTGCGTCCTACGCGGGTGGGCTCACCGGTCTTGGGATCCACCAGCATCAGGTTGGAGAGGTGGATGGGCGCCGGCACTTCCACGATACCGCCCGGATTGTCCTGGTCGGGTTTGGTGTGCTTTTTAACCATGTTGACCCCATCCACGATGGCGCGGTTCTTTTCCGGGAAAACCTCGAGGACCTCCCTCGACCGCTCGCGATCCTTGTAGGCGCCGGCAATGACGACGACCTGATCGCCCTTCTTGATCTTGAGTTTGGGCCTGAATCGCTTTTGCTGTGCTTTATGTTTCTTTTTCATGCTTCCTGGATTTAGCGTGAACGCGCATTAAAGGACCTCGGGAGCCAGGGAAACGATGCGCATGTAATCGCGCTCGCGCAATTCGCGGGCCACCGGACCGAAGATTCGGGTGCCGCGGGGCTCATCGGCATTGTTGAGCAACACGCAGGCATTGTCGTCAAAGCGTATGTAGGAACCGTCCCGCCGGCGGATCTCCTTTTTCGTACGCACGATCACAGCCTTGGATACCGTGCCCTTGCGGATGCCGCCCGGCGTGGCGTACTTCACGGATACGACGATCTGATCGCCTATCGAAGCATAGCGGCGCTTCGACCCACCCAGCACGCGGATGCACTGCACCTCCTTGGCACCGCTGTTGTCCGCTACGCGCAATCTGCTTTCTTGTTGGATCATGGCTCTTGGCTTTTTATGGGCGGCCGGCCCGGCCGGCGCCGCAGATCAATTGCTCTTTCGCTTACTTGGCGCGTTCCAGGATCTCGACCAGTCGCCAGCGTTTGTTCTTGCTCAGCGGCCGGGTCTCCATGATGCGCACTTTATCGCCCACGTTGCAATCGTTGTTCTCGTCGTGGGCCATGAATTTTCTGGACTTCTTCACGAACTTTCCGTAGATGGGGTGGCGCAGCCGGCGGACGACACTCACCGATATGGTCTTGTCCATGCTGTTGCTGGTCACCAGCCCGATCCGGGTCTTTCTGAGATTTCGTTCTTCCATGTCTTTGCCTTTGCTGTGCGGACAGCACTGCTGATCCGCTGTATATCTATTTTTTGGCGCGACGGCGTTGGCGAATGCGCGCGCGGCCATTCAATTCGTCGGCCGTGGCCTGAGCCAGCTCGCGCCGGCGGATCTCCGTTTTCAGGCGCGCAATATCCCGCCGGATCTCGCGCAGGCTGATGGGGTTGTCCAGGCCGCGGATCGCGTGATCGAATTTCAGCTTTTGGTATTGGGCTTCGGTCTCAGCCAACTCGGCCTTCAGATCCGCATCGGGATATTCCTGAAGCTCCAGGTATTTTTTTGTAGCCATGATCTTGCAGTCGTTTGCGAATTACGATTGAACGTCCGGGCGCGCCACCGTTTTAGTGTGCACCGGCAATTTCTGCGCAGCCAGCCGAAGCGCTTCGGCAGCGGTTTCGTAGGACACGCCGTCCACTTCAAACAACACCCGTCCGGGCTTGACAACGGCTACCCAGTGATCCAGGGCCCCCTTGCCCTTACCCATGCGCACCTCCTGGGGCTTGGCCGTAATGGGCTTATCCGGGAAGATCCGGATCCAGACCTTTCCTTCCCGCTTCATGTAGCGGGTCATGGCAATACGGGCGGCCTCGATCTGCCTGTTGGTGATGCGGCCGCCGGTAGTCGCTTTGAGCCCGTAGGACCCGAAGGAAACTTTGCTGCCTTTCCAGGCCAGCCCTTTGGCCCGGCCCTTTTGCTGCTTGCGGTACTTTGTCCGTTTTGGCTGTAGCATGATGTAAGATTTATGCAGTGGGAGCCATCCGCCCCCTTTTTGCAAAAGTTCGGCAAAGGTACGATGAAATACCCGCTTTTGCTAGCGGCGCCGGGAATTTCTGCCCCCACCGCGGCGACCGCCGCGACCGCCCTTGCCGTCCTTCTTTTGGACGCCTACGTGGGGCGAGAGGTCTCGTTTTCCCAGCACTTCCCCTTTGCAGATCCATACCTTGATTCCGATCTTCCCGTACACCGTCTGTGCCTCCTTGAGCGCGTAGTCGATGTCGGCGCGGAAGGTGTGCAAGGGGGTGCGCCCCTCCTTGTATTCTTCCTTGCGCGCCATATCGGCGCCGTTGAGGCGGCCGGCAATGCGCACTTTGATGCCTTCGGCTCCGGCGCGCATGGTGCTCTGGACAGCCATCTTGATGGCGCGGCGATAGTTAATGCGCGCTTCGAGCTGCTTGGCTATCGACTCGGCCACGATGGCGGCGTCCAGTTCGGGTTTGCGGATCTCCAGGATATTGATTTGCACATCCTTACCGGTAAGCTTCTTGAGCTCCTCGCGAATGCGGTCTACTTCCGAACCGCCCTTCCCGATGATGATGCCGGGGCGGGAGGTGTGGATGGTGACGGTGATGCGCTTGAGGGTGCGCTCAATGATGATGCGCGCAATGCCCCCCTTCTGAATGCGGGCATTCAGATAGTTGCGGATCTTTTCGTCCTCTACCACTTTGTCGCTGAAGTCTTTATCAGCAAACCAGTTGGAGTCCCAGCCGCGGATGATACCTAAGCGATTACCGATTGGATTTGTCTTCTGACCCATACCTTACTTCTGGTGATAGTGATTAATTGCGTTATTCTTCGGTGTTCTCCTCTACGGCGATGTCTTCCACTTCTACGGCATCCTCGGCACCGGCGTCGTCCGGCAGGGGCACCCGGTTCTCCACTACAATGGTCACGTGGTTGGAGTGCTTGCGAATGGGATGCGCCCGGCCGTGCGGGGCCGGACGAAAGCGCTTGAGCTTGAAGCCCTCATCGCTGAAGATGGTCTTGATGTACAAGTCGTAGTCATCGGCGCTCTCCACGCCGCCGAGCTTGTACTCCCAGTTGGCAATGGCCGACAAGAGGGCTTTCTCCAGCCAGCTTGCTGCCTCTTTCTTGGTGTAGCGCAGGATGTCCAGTGCATCTTCCACACTTTCGCCGCGGATCGTGTCCACCACCAGCCGCATCTTGCGGGCCGACATCGGGATATTTCGGAGTTTCGCTACTGCTTCCATGTGCTTCGTGTTCAGTTTAGGGGTGCCAACTCGGGCATCTACATTTTCTTGCGGTTACCGGCATGGCCTTTGAAGGTGCGCGTGGGCGCAAACTCTCCCAGTTTGTGGCCTACCATATTTTCCGTGATGAAGACCGGCACGAAGGTTTTTCCGTTGTGCACGGCAATGGTCTCGCCCACCATATCGGGAACGACCATGGAGGAGCGCGACCAGGTTTTGATCACGGTTTTCTTCTTGGACTCCTTCGCCGCAAGCACTTTGTCCATGAGCTTGTGAAAAACGTAGGGGCCTTTTTTGATGGATCTTGCCATAAGTCCTGTCCTTTGATGGGCAGCGGTCCAGATCGCTGTGGCCGGATGCCCGTTGAGTGTGCTCTATTTATTGCGCGTTTTGCGACGCGAAATGATCATTTTGTTGCTGGCCTTCTTGGCCTTGCGGGTTTTGGCGCCTTTGGCCGCCAGGCCCTTGCGCGAACGCGGGTGCCCGCCCGAGGCGCGGCCTTCGCCCCCGCCCATGGGGTGATCTACCGGGTTCATGGCTACGCCGCGCGTGCGGGGCCGACGCCCCAGCCAGCGCTTGCGGCCGGCTTTTCCGAGCACCCGAAGGGCGTGATCGGGATTGGAAGTGCTACCGATGGTGGCTTTGCAGGTTTGCAATACCCGGCGCACCTCACCGGAAGGCAGCTTGATGATGGCGTATTTGCCTTCGCGGCCCACCAGAATGGCATACGTGCCGGCAGCCCGGGCCATGGAAGCCCCACGGCCGGGGTGCAGCTCGATGGCGTGAATGGTGGTCCCCATGGGAATGTCGCTCAGGTACATGGCATGGCCGGTATTGGGCGTAGCCGTCTTTCCGGAGGCGATCTCGTCACCGACCTGCAGCCCCTGCGGAGCAATGATGTAGCGCTTTTCGCCATCGGTGTATTCCACCAGGGCAATGAAGGCCGAGCGGTTGGGATCGTATTCGATGGCCTGTACCGTGGCGGCCATGTCTTCCTTGTCCCGCTTGAAGTCGATGATGCGGTAGCGGCGCTTGTGCCCACCTCCGCGGTAGCGCACCGTGCGGTGACCTTCGGCATTGCGGCCGCCGCTCTTCTTGAGCGGCGCGAGCAGGCTTTTCTCCGGCTTGCTTTTCGTGAGCTCGTCGAAGGTATTCCCTTGCCGGTAGCGGCTGCCCGGGGTAACCGGATTGAATTTCTTAATTGCCATCGTATCTCGTTTTCGCTCGCAGCCCGGTACTCCGTCCGAACTGCACCTCTTTTTAATGTTTACAGATCACCGAAGAAATCGATCTCCTCACCCTCGGCCAGGGTGACGACCGCTTTCTTGTAGGCCGGCTTCCGACCGCGCAGCAGGCCCGAACGCGTATTGCGGGTCATGGCCTTGGCGGGCATGATCATGGTATTCACCCGCTCTACGTTGACGCTGTACATGTCCTCTACGGCCTTCTTGATCTCGATCTTGTTGGCCTTTTGATCCACCACGAAGGTGTATTTTCCCAGCTCTTCGGAGAGGTACTCCGTTTTCTCCGTAATGAGCGGTTTGATTAAGATGGTTCGTGCCATGATACGCTATTCAGTACTGACGAATCCGTTTACAAATGTCTCTTTCACTTTGTCCAGTGCGCTCTCTGCAAACACCAGGGTGTCGGCGTTGAGGATGTCGTACACGCTCAGGTCACCGGCCCGCAGCACGTGCGCATTGGGAATATTGCGGCTGGAGAGGAAGAGCTCGCGCTCCGTCTCCGGCGTTACCAGGATGGACTTCTTGGCTTCGAGCTCCAGGCTGCGAAGCATGTCCATATAGGCTTTCGTCCGCGGGGCGTCGAAGGAAAAGTCCTCGATCACCAGGATCTCGCCGGCCTGGGCTTTGGCACTCAGGGCAGAGGCCCGGGCCAGCCGCTTCACTTTCTTGTTGAGCCGCAGCGAGTAGGTGCGGGGCCGTGGGCCAAACACGCGACCGCCGCCGCGGAAGATCGGGTTTTTGATGTCCCCCTTGCGGGAGCCGCCCGTACCTTTCTGGCGGTGCAGCTTGCGCGTGGAGCCGGCTACTTCGCCCCGCTCCTTGGCCTTGTGGGTGCCCTGGCGCTGATTGGCCAGGTATTGTTTAACGGCCAGATACACGGCGTGTTCGTTGGGCTCCACCCCAAAGGCCTCCTGGGGGAGGTCCGCCTGGCGTCCCGTTTTTTCGCCCTGAATGGTTACGACATCGACTTTCATCGCTTATTGCTTTTTCAGGCAAGCGCGGAGCTGCCCGTCTATTTTTCCAAAATCACATAGGCTCCCTTGTGGCCGGGAACAGCCCCTTTGACCAGAATGAGGTTTTTCTCCGGGAAGACCTTGATCACCTCCAGGTTTTTGATCTTCACCCGGCGATTGCCCGTCTGACCGGCCATGCGCATGCCCTTCATCACCTTGGAGGGGAAGGAGGAAGCGCCGATCGAGCCCGGCGCGCGCTGGCGGTTGTGCTGGCCGTCGGTAGCGTCGTTCACCCCGGACAATCCGTGCCGCTTCCCCACCCCCTGAAACCCCTTGCCTTTGGAGGTGCCGACTGCCACGACGACATCGCCTTCGGCGCAACCCTCGTCCACGGTGATGAGGTCTCCCAGGGATTTTTCTACGAACTCACAATAGTGG
>JAJDFU010000489.1 GCA_020528935.1 Saprospiraceae bacterium
TTCAGTCACTTATCGTCATTATTCACGGTAATCCGTGAATAATTCGGGTTAGGCCATTTCATACTTGAAACGGTATTAGATAGTTAGACGTTAGATGGGTGGAGATAGCCAGCCATCGGATACATTGTCTGCAGCCAGCAGGCACCGGGGTATCCGAAGATCTTCTTCTTTTCAATCTCCTTGCGCCAGCGAGCGGATGCGCTGGAGCGGGAGGTCCTTCATGCAGCGGAAATGGCCTTTGGGGCATTGCTCAAAGCCGATCTTGGAGCAGGGGCGGCAGTCGAGGTCGCTGACTTGCAGGGTGTGGTTGCGCCCGCCCTTTCGGCCGAAATAGGGGTACATGCCGAATTCGGGCACGGTATTGCCCCACAGGCTGATGATCTCCTTGCCGAAGGCGGCGGCGATGTGCATCAGGCCGGTATCGGGGGTGATCACCAGGCGGGCTTGCCGGATCAGGCTGGCCGAATGATGCAGGGACAGAGCGCCGCAGAAGTTGGCTGTGCCTTCCCCGGCCTCCCGGGCGATGCGTTCACCCAGCCCGGCTTCAGCCGGTCCGCCCATCAGGGCCACGGGTTCGCGCAGCTGGCGGCAGAGCTCGATGTACTGCTCCGCCGTCGGGCGCTTGGTGGGATGGGCCGCCGCCACCACCACAGCCAGGTAGCCAAAGCCCGGCCCGCTTTCCGGCTCGCCTTTTTCCCGGAACAGCAGATGCGGTTCCACCTCCTCGCCGGGCGGAATGAAGTAGTCCAGCCCCTGTTCGTCGTTGATCACGCCCAGGTGGCGCACCGTGTCCAGGTAGCGGTCCACGATGTGTCGGTCGGGCAGGAGGTTCCATTTGAGGTTGACCAGCAGCCATTTTTCCAGGTTCAGCTTCTGGAAGGAAAAGCTGGGGCGGCGCAGCTGCCATTTGACCCGGGACGAGCGCAGATTCTTGTGCAGGTCGATGACGAGGTCGAAGCCTTCGCGGCGCAGGGCAGGCAGCACCTCGCCGAGCTTTTTTTCGAAGGTGTGCAATTCATCCACGTAGGGGTTGGCCTCCAGCACCGGCTTGAAAGCGGCCTTGCACAGTACGTGCACCTCGGCGCCCAGCTGCTTTTTCAGGCCGCGGATCACCGGCGTGGTGAGCAGGATGTCGCCGATGGAGGAAAAGCGCAGGAGGAGGACCTTAGTCTTCATGGATGGGGACGACTTGGATGTTTGTAAGCTCAATGCGGGAAAGCTCTTCCAGTTCACCTTGCTCGAACAGCCGGTCAAACTCCGCCACATCCCGCCGGCCGGTGCGGGGTTTGTAGTTGATGTAGTCGGCAAAGCGGATGCCGCCCGCCTCGCGAATGTTGAACGCCTCCCGGAAGCGGGCCCCGCCGCCGTCGGTGAGGTAGTTGTAGGCCAGGTAGTCCAGGGTGTGGCGATCGCGGTGAAACCAGTATACGAAGGTATCCTCGTAGTCTTTACCACCGCCTTCCTGCCGGAAGGTGACCTGGATTTTGTGGTAGGGCTCGCCCTTCAGTTGGGTGTTTCCCAGATAAGCCGCTTGCACGGCCGGATCTTGCAGGAAGCAGGGCAGCAGCGCGAAGTAGATCACGGAGTTCACCGAATTGGCGTAGGCGCTGCTGTCCTTGGCGCTCAGGGCGGCCGGCTGCCCGTCGATCCTACGCTGGAAACCGGTATTGGTCAGGATGTCGCGGACAGCGTTGTCCTGCGCGTTGCGGAAGCGCCGCTCGTACCGGAAGCGCCCGTCGTCCCGTTCGGCGAGGTAGGTGCGCCCGCGAAAGCGAAAGCGGATGCGGGCCGGATCCATCCGGGCGCAACCATGGGCATCCAGCACCTGCTGCCGGATCTGCATTGCCGGGCTGCCGGCGGGAGGCGCGGCTTGTCGTTCCCTGGCCGGCTGCCAGGACACCCAGACGCCGCCCCCCAGCCGG
>JAJDFU010000093.1 GCA_020528935.1 Saprospiraceae bacterium
GGGTTTATGTGGTCGTGCATGAACAGCAGGATCGGGCTGGTATTCATGGGGCCGGCAAAAAAATCGCCTTCCTCCTCCAGCCCGCTGTCTTCCAGGGCGGCTATTGCAGCCGTGCTTTTCGCTTTCAATTCGTCCAGGATGGCCAGCAGTTCTTCCTTGCCGTAACCGGTCGCCTGGAGATCGGCCGAATGGGGTTCGCCGTCCAGGTAGTCCGTGCACAGCCAGTTGGCATTTCGGCAAAGGTGAAGCACCTGCTCTTCGAAGCTCATCATCTCCGCACGAGGGCGGTAACTGTAGGCCTGCTCGGGCATCCTTTCCACCATCTCGCGCGTGTAGTCGCAGGCGCCTTCCCACTTTTGCTGAATATCGGACAGCCAGCCCGGCTGGGCGGACGCCAGGGTAGAGATCGACATACACAAAAATAAAAAGCGCATGCTTGCAACGAGTTATCGCCCGATTGGCCCCATCTCCACGCCTTCGGAATAGGCCATCTTTACTCCGGCATCGCTCATGGCCCGCTTGATGGCACGATTGGCCGCAAAATACACATCCCAGTAGTCTTCGCTGTTGGCGTAAGGGCGAACTGCCAGCACGATATTGTGGCTGTCAAATTGGAGGATCCCCACTTGCGGAGCGGGATCTTCCAGTACGCCGGGCACCTGCTTCACGGCATCCAGCAGGACGGCCTCCACCCGCTCGAAGTCCTCTTCATAGGGCATACTCACTTCCAGGTCCACCCGGAGGTATTTGATGGTGGAGAGGTTGGTGACGATGCCGCCTATGGCCATGGCATTGGGTACGATCACGGTCTTGTGGTCGAGGGTTTCCATGATGGTATTGAAGATCTGGACCTCCCGCACGTGCCCCATTTCATCTTCGATCTGTACGAGATCGCCCCCTCGATAAGGCCGGAAGACGAGAATCATCACCCCGGCGGCAAAATTGCTGAGGCTGCCCTGCAGGGCCATGCCCACGGCAAAGCCGGCGGCCGCCAGTACAGCAACGAAAGAAGTCGTCTCAATGCCGACAATGCTCGCTGCACTGAAAAGAAGGAGAATTTTGAGTAGGGTGCCGGTCACTGTGCTGATGAAAGGCCGTACCTCTTCGGCAACCTTACTGCGCTCCAGGGCCACCATCATGAGGTCCATCAATTTGTTGATGATGCGCAAGCCAATGAGGAGTACCACGACCGCCAGCAACAGATTGGGAGCAAATTCGATCACCATATCGGTGATCTTTTGGGCGTAATCGGAGAACTGTTCCATGTTGGTTTCCGGTTTGTTGCCGAAAAGTAGGGAGTTTTTCAAATATTTTCGCCCTCAGCTCCGAGGCAGCCGGAGGCGCACCGGACCGCTCCAGTCGCCGTCCGGATCCAGTTCGGCATCGCCCTGCGTGATGCGTATGCGCCCAGCCCGGGCCAGTTCGCGGGCGGCTGTCCGCACGGACTCCATGAGCGGACGCCAGTCTTCCGGCGCCACCGAGCGGGCCACCTCGCTGGGGCAGATGCTCTTGCCGGGGCCGCGGCGATGCAGCAGGTCCAGCAGGTATTTCTGAAGTTCGGGTTGCGATCTCACAGGCATTGCGTTTCGTATTTTGAGCCGGTTCGAGCCCCCTTGCGCTTTCCCATACAACTCACCGCTTCGATCCGGCGTTTTAACGACTAACCAACTGATAAGCCATGTCTGAAAGAACGAGTTTTCAAGACCTCATCCAGTCGGACACCCCGGTGGTGATCGATTTTTATGCCGACTGGTGCGGCCCCTGCAAGGCGCAAACGCCTATTTTGCAGCAGCTCAAGAGCGAGCTGGGCGAACAGGTGCGCATCGTTAAGATCGACGTGGACCGCAACCAGGAACTGTCCGGCAAGCTCCAGGTACAGAGCATCCCGACGATCATGATCTTCCAGCAAGGCGAGCTCAAGTGGCGCGCTATGGGCGTGCAGAGCCTGCCCCAACTGAAGTCCCAGCTGGAAGCCCTGCAAGTGTCCTAAGTTTATATCTTTGCGGCCCGTACTAGAGAGGCGACACACATGGTATCTACGCTATCACCTGTGGTGCTGGCCGCTGTGATTGCGGCCTATTTCCTTTTGCTCATTGCCATATCGTATTTCACCGGTCGCAATGCCAGCAACAGCCAGTTTTTTCTGGCCGGCCGCCAATCGCCCTGGCTGCTGGTCGCCATTGGCATGGTGGGCGCTTCGCTCTCGGGGGTGAGCTTCATCTCCATTCCGGGACTGGTGGGCGCCGGCAAGGCCAACACGGCCTTTTCCTACCTGCAGATGGTCTTTGGCTACCTGCTGGGCTATGTCTTTATCGCGCAGGTTCTGCTGCCGCTCTATTACCGCCTGCAGCTCACTTCCATTTACAGCTACCTGGAAAAGCGCTTTGGCCCCGTCGCCTACAAGACCGGAGCCACCTTTTTCCTGCTGTCGCGCAGCGTGGGTGCCGCCTTCCGCCTGTATCTGGTGGCGCTCGTCCTCGACGGCTTTGTACTGGGCCCTCTGGGCATTCCCTTTATGGCCACCGTGGCCGTTACCATCGTGCTCATCTGGGTATACACCTTCCGCGGCGGGATCAACACCATCGTGTGGACGGATACGGTACAGACCGTGGCCATGCTATCGGCTATGCTCCTCACGGTGGGGGCCGTCCTGAGCACCCTGGATATGGGACTGAGCGATATGTGGACCAAAGTGGAAACCATGGGTTACGGGCAGATCTTCTTTTTTGAGGAGGGCTGGAAAGACCCCAACAATTTCTTCAAGCAATTCATCAGCGGCGCGCTCATCACCATTGTGATGACGGGCCTGGATCAGGATATGATGCAGAAGAACCTGAGCTGCAAAACGCTGGAGGAGTCGAGACGCAATATGTACACTTTCAGTGCTTTACTGCTGGTTTCCAACGTACTCATTCTCTTCCTGGGCGCCGTGCTTTGGGTGTTTGCCCTGGAAGTAGGCCTGACGATCCCCGAACAGACGGACAACCTCTACCCCACCATTGCCCTGCAAAATCTTTCGCCCTTTATCGGTCTGGTGTTCCTCCTGGGCCTGATCGCCGCAGCCTATTCCAGTGCCGACTCGGCCCTTACCGCCCTCACCACTTCGTTCTGCGTGGACTTCCTGGGTTTCGAGAGCCGGGAGCGGACTGAGCAGGAGGAAAAACAAACCCGCTTCCAGGTCCACATCGGCTTTTCGATCCTGCTCTTTCTGATCGTAGTCGTCTTCCAGCTCATCAACGACCGGGCGGTGATCAACGCCCTGTTCATCGCGGCCGGCTATACCTACGGCCCCCTGCTGGGCCTGTTTACCTTTGGTCTGTTCACCTCCCTGCAGGTGCGCGACCGCTGGGTATGGACGGTAGGCATTTTGTCGCCCGTATTATCCTTTGTCATCGACGCCTATGCTCCGCGCATCCTGGGCGGCTTCGAATTCGGCTTTCTCATCCTGGCGCTCAACGGCCTGCTCACTTTCCTGGGACTGCTGGCCCTTTCGTACCGGGAGTACGAGGCCGTAGCGGAACCGCTGGACGCACTGCCCGAAGAGGAATACCACTAGCACCATTTTTGTTACCTTGCCGCCGTTCCCAAGCGGTAGAGCCAGGCCTTGAAGAACGGAAAACAAACTATGGCAAACATCACGGCAGCGATTACCGGCGTACAGGGCTATGTACCCGATTACGTACTCACCAATAAAGAGCTGGAAACGATGGTGGACACCAGCGACGACTGGATCACCTCCCGCACCGGCATCAAAGAGCGGCACATCCTGAAGGGAGAAGGCCTGGGCACCTCGGCCATGGGCATACGAGCGGTCAACGGGCTTCTGGAAAAAACGAATACCGATCCGGCTGAGATCGAACTGGTCATTTGCGCTACCGTCACGCCGGACATGCCTTTCCCTGATACTGCCAACCTGATAGCCGATGCGGCAGGGATCAAAAATGCCTTTTGCTTCGACATCCATGCCGCCTGCTCCGGCTTCCTGTATGCACTCACTACCGGCGCCCGCTACATCGAATCGGGAGCGCACCAGAAAGTACTGGTCATCGGCGGCGACAAGATGTCGTCCATCATCGACTATACCGACCGGACCACCTGTGTCATTTTCGGCGACGGGGCGGGAGCGGTGTTGCTGGAGCCGAATACCGAGGGCTACGGACTGTTGGACAGCCTGCATCGCAGCGATGGCTCCGGGGCGCAGTACCTCCATCAGAAGGCCGGTGGCTCCCGCTATCCGGCCACCCTGGAAACCGTACAAAACCGCGAACATTTCGTGTATCAGAACGGAAAGCCGGTCTTCAAAGCGGCCGTGTCGGGCATGTCGGATGTGATCCGCAAGATCACGGACCGCAACGGCCTGCACATAGACGACATCGACTGGCTGGTACCCCACCAGGCCAACCGCCGCATCATCGAGACGGTGGCCAGCATGACCGACTTCCCCCTGGAGCGGGTGATGATCAACATACAGCGCTACGGAAACACGACCGCAGCCACTCTGCCGCTTTGCCTGTGGGACTGGGAAGACCAGCTCAAGCGGGGAGACCGCCTTCTTCTCACGGCCTTTGGCGGCGGATTCACCTGGGGAGCCATCTACCTGCGCTGGGCCTATGGGGCAGGCACATGATTTTGCTATCTTTGCACCGCTTTTAACCAACTGGCACCATCATGGCAACAACCTCCGATATCCGCAACGGCCTCTGCATTTCCTTTAATAACGACATTTATTCCGTTGTGGAGTTTTTGCACGTCAAGCCCGGCAAGGGCGCGGCTTTTGTGCGTACCAAACTGAAAAGCGTAACGACGGGCAAGGTGCTGGAGCAGACCTTCCCGGCCGGCCACAAAATTGACGAGGTGCGTGTAGAGCGGCACAAATTTCAATACCTCTACAACGACGATACCGGTTACCATTTCATGAACAAGGAGACCTACGAGCAGATCTTCCTGGACGAAAACATGATCGCCAATCCCGGCCTGCTCAAGGAAGGTGCGGAGGTAGACGTGCTTTTCCATGCCGAGAAGGACATTCCCCTCACCCTGGAAATGCCCCCGCAGGTAATCTTAACGGTAACCTATACCGAACCGGGGGTGAAAGGCGACACGGCCACGAACACCCTCAAGCCGGCCACCGTAGAAACCGGGGCTGAAGTGCGCGTACCCCTTTTCATCAATGAGGGCGATCTCATCAAAGTGGACACTGCCACTGGCGCTTACATGGAGCGCGTAAAACAATAACAACCAGGTATGACCTTCAAGGAAATTTCGGAACTGCTCAAGCTCATCAACGAATTGGAACTCACCGAGCTCAAATTGCGAGATGGGGAGTTTGAATTGTCGGTGCGCACCAAGCGCTACGAAAAGAGCAAGCGGGAGACCACAGTCGTCTCTTCGCAGCAACCTGTAATACCGGTACCTGCCGTGCCGCCCACCGTACAGCAGCAGGCCGTGGCTCAGCCCCAGGCTCCGGCCGGGGAGTCTGGCCCTGCCGCTCCGCCGGCTGCCCCCACCGAAAAGGCAGCGGAAGAAGGGCTGGCCGGCGAGAGCAACCTCCTGGAGATCCGCTCGCCCATCGTGGGCACCTTCTACCGTTCACCCGCCCCGGAAAAACCCCCTTATGTGAAGGTGGGCGACACGGTGGATGCGGGCTCGGTAGTGTGCCTTGTGGAGGACTTGAAGCTGTTCAACGAGACCGAACCCGTGATCGGCCGCAACCACGTTAAAGTCATTGTCGAAGATCCCACGCCGGTAGAAACAG